>DATJYT010000081.1:0-2190 GCA_035499475.1 Xanthobacteraceae bacterium
CTAATAACCCTTCCACAATCCCGGCGTCGCCAGTTCGAGCAGATGCCCGTCGGGATCGCGAAAATAGATGCTGATGCCGCCGCGCGGCCATTTGGTGCGGCCCTCGATGGCGACGCCTGCGTCGGCGAGTTGCGTCTCCCAATCGGCAAGCGCATCGGCCGCGATCGAGAAGGCGATATGCACGGGTCCGCTGCCGTCATGGGGCGGAATGGTGCCGCCGGGAAGCTTCACCGTCTCGAGCGAATGGCCGCGCAGGAACAACAGCAGCACGCCGCGCGCGCCGACGTCGTAGGCGCACAGCCGCTGATCGCGATAGATGCTATTGAGGCCGAGCACCTGTTCGTAGAACGGACAGGCGCGCTCGAACGCATCGACATAGAGCACGGTTTCGAGCACGCCGAGCAGGCTGGGCATGGTGGCGAAATCTATCCCGAAACCGGAACGATTTCCCGCGCCGGAGACTGAACCAGCCGCGTTACCGCGCTTGCGGCGACGACGGCGCGCTGCTGCGCGTAGGCTTCATGGTTCTTCTCGATATAGCCGAGATCGTAAAGATAGTTGACCATGAGGCCGTAGGATTGCGCCAGAGCGCGCTCCGACGTATCGCCCGGCCAGTTCAGCCGTTCCAGCCGCGCGCCGTTGCCGAGATGGAAGCGCGCCACGGCATCGAGCGGCAACCCGCGCCGGTTGCGCACGCGCATGTAGTACCAGGCCGCGGCGCGCAGCAGCGGTTCGCGCACCTTGTCGGCGATCTCGCGCACGCGCCAGCAATTGACGTCGTCGAGCGCGGCGAGCACGTCGCGATCTTCATCGTCGAGCGCCTGCGAGGCCGGATTGGCGCGCTCGCGCCTGAGCCATTCGGCGAAATTCGGCGCCGGCGACAGCGTCACGAAAGTGGAGAGCCCCGACACCTCGCGCGAAATATCCTCGACCACCTGCTTGATCAGGAAATGACCGAAGCTCACGCCGCTCAAGCCGCGCTGGCAATTGGTGATCGAATAGAACACCGCCGTGGTGGCGCGCTCCGTTTCGACGATCTCGCGCTTGTTGGAGAGGATGGGCTCGATCGCCGGCGGTATCGCGCGCGTGAGCGCGACCTCGACGAAGATCAGCGGCTCGTCGTTGAGCGCCGGATGGAAGAACGCGTAACAGCGCCGGTCGGGCAGGTCGATGCGCCGGCGCAGGTCGTCCCAATCGCGGATTTCATGCACCGCTTCGTACTGGATGATCTTTTGCAGGATCGAGGCCGGCGTCGACCAGTCGATGCGGCGCAGCACCAGAAACCCGCGGTTGAACCACGACGAGAACAGATGAATGAAATCGTTGTCGATGACGGCGAGATCGTCGCGGTGATCCATGGCGTCGAGCAATTGCTCGCGCATGTGCACCAAAGCAGCGGTGCCGCCCGGCGCCAGATTGAGCCGGCGGAACAATTCGAGCCGGCGCGGCTCGCTCGCCTGATGCAACTCGGCCGCGGTAGCGGCGGTCGGTGATTGCCGCCAGGCGGCGACCGCGGCATCGATCCGTTTGGTGTCGTGGCCGAAGGTGGAGGCCAGCGCCTCGAACAGCGCGATGCGCGGCCCGGTCGTCAGGTCGTCGTAGCGGGTCAGGATCTCGCGCGCCAGCGCCACGCCGGAGGCTTCGCCGCGGCCGGAGAGCAGCGCCTCGCAGAGCTCGATAAGGCCGTCCGAACGCCCGCGCGCCGGTTCCCGGCGCTGGATCAGGGCGCGGCCGCGGTCGGCAATGCTTTGCAGGAGTTCGCTAAAGAAGGACGTATTCACCGCGCGGTCCCATCCTCTCGGCACCAAATAGCTAATGTTCGCGGTCTAGCATGACAAGTTGGAGAAACGCTTACCGTGTAGACAAAACCGCTTGTCTGGGCCACTTAAGCCCTCCCCGCCGCGGTCCGGCCGGGGCTTAAGAGGACACTTCCATGCCGGGTCCGTTGGCTGGTCTGCGCGTCTTGGAGCTTGCCCGTATCCTGGCGGGACCGTGGGCGGGGCAGATCCTGGCCGACCTCGGCGCCGACGTCATCAAGGTCGAGCGCAGCGGCGTCGGCGACGACACGCGCGCCTGGGGCCCGCCTTTCGTTGCGGCCGCCGGCGAAGGCCACCTCGACTCCGCCTATTTCCACGGCACCAATCGCGGCAAGCGCTCGATCGAGCTCGATTTCCAGACCGCCGAAGGCCA
>DATJYT010000082.1:0-9220 GCA_035499475.1 Xanthobacteraceae bacterium
CTGGTGGCAGTGCATGCCCGAGCCGTTGTCGCCGTAGACCGGCTTCGGCATGAAGGTCGCGGTCTTGCCGTAGACCTGCGCGACCTGCTGGATGCAGTACTTGTAGATCTGCATCTGGTCGGCCATCACGGTGAGCGGCGAGAACTTCATGCCGAGCTCGTGCTGGGCCGACGCCACTTCGTGATGGTGCTTCTCGACCTTGACGTTCATGCGCGCCATGGCGGCGAGCATTTCCGAACGCATGTCTTGCACCGAATCCTGCGGCGGGACCGGGAAATAGCCCTTCTTGGTCCAGACGCGATGGCCGAGATTGCCGCCTTCATATTCGGTGTCGGCGTTCGACGGGAATTCGATCGAGTCGAGCTTGAAGCCGGTATTGTAGGGCTCCGCCTTGAAGCGCACGTCATCGAACACGAAGAATTCCGCCTCCGGTCCGAAATAGACCGTGTCGCCGACGCCGAGCGACTTGACCATGCCCTCGGCCTTCTTGGCGATGCCGCGCGGATCGCGATTGTAGGGTTCGCCGGTGGTCGGCTCGAGCACGTCGCAGACCAGCACGAGGGTCGTTTCGGCGAAGAACGGATCGATGCAGGCGGAGGCCGGATCGGGCATCAGGCACATGTCGGATTCATTGATCGCCTTCCAGCCGGCAATCGAGGAGCCGTCGAACATCTGGCCCTCGGCAAAGGTGTCTTCCTCGATCATGGTGACGTCGAAAGTGACGTGCTGCCATTTGCCGCGCGGATCGGTGAAGCGGAAATCGACGTATTTCACGTCGCTGTCCTTGATCATTTTCATGACATTCTTTGGCGTCGTCATGGAATGCGTACCCTTTCGTGCTGGTCGTGATGAACGTGTCGCGCTGGCCGAATGCTGCCGTCGCCCATTCGGGTGAGGCAGTCGGACCGCCGGTTCAGATGGCGTCTACGCCGGATTCCCCCGTCCTGATCCGGATGGCTTCTTCAATCGTGGAGACGAAAATTTTTCCGTCGCCGATCCGCCCGGTCTGGGCGGCGCGACGGATCGCATCGATGGCTTTTTCCACCATGTCGTCGCCCAGCACAATTTCGATTTTCACCTTGGGGAGAAAATCGACAACATACTCGGCGCCGCGATAGAGTTCGGTGTGCCCCTTCTGGCGGCCGAACCCTTTTGCTTCAGTGACGGTAATGCCTTGCAGCCCAACTTCCTGCAGCGCCTCCTTCACCTCATCGAGCTTGAACGGCTTGATGATCGCCTCGATTTTCTTCATCGCGTTTCCGTCTCCCAGCCCCAGGGTGGGCAGAGTCACCGTTGGAACCGATCCCTTGGTTAGCAGGTCCCGTGCCAAGGCTTCGATGACCTGAAAAGCACAATCGGATCAGGAGGCTATGGGGGGATCGCGGTGATGCCGTGAACGCCCGCGAACCAGTGCCGCTGTCGAAATGAGCAGATTGCCTATTAACGCGTCAATGGTATGTGGCGCAAGAATCCACATGAGACCGCGATGTGTTCGCCGTGTGCCGCTTTCGTTATCCTTGGCGCGCCATGATTGAGCTTTTGAGCACCGCTGAGATGGCCGAGGCCGACCGCCTGACCATCGGCGGGGGGATTGCCGGGATTAAGCTGATGGAGCGGGCCGGCGAGGCGGTCGCCGACGCCGTGTCCGCCGCTCATCGCGTCGGCGCCCGCGTCGTGGTTGTAGCCGGGCCGGGCAACAACGGCGGCGACGGATTTGTGGCGGCGCGCCATCTGGCGGAGCGCGGCCATGCCGTGCGGGTGGTGCTGGTCGGCGCGCTGGGCCGTCTTAAAGGCGACGCCTCCCTTGCGGCAGGCAGGTGGGCTGGGCCGACCGAAACCGCCGCAGGCGAACTTGCCGACGCCGACGTCATTGTCGATGCGCTCTTTGGTGCGGGGCTCGACCGGCCGGTTGAGGGCCTGCCGCGCTCCATGATCGAGGCCATGAATGCGCACGGTGCGCCGATCGTGGCAGTCGATCTTCCGAGCGGCGTCAACGGCACGTCGGGCGAGGTGATGGGTATCGCCGTCAACGCGGCACAATCGGTGACGTTCTTCCGCAAGAAGCCCGGGCACCTGTTGCTGCCGGGGCGGCTGCACTGCGGCGTCGTCTCGGTGGCCGATATCGGCATCGCCGCCGGCGTGCTCGCGACGATCGCGCCGCAGACGTTTGAGAACATCCCGGAGCTTTGGCGCAAGCAATTTCCCGTGCCGAGGCTTGACGGACATAAATACATGCGCGGCCACGCGGTCGTGCTGTCGGGTCCCTCATGGTCTACCGGAGCGGCGCGACTGGCCGCGCGCGGCGCGCTGCGGGCAGGGGCGGGCCTGGTGACGATCGCCAGCCCCCGCGAAGCGGTGCCGGTCAATGCGGCGACCAATCTCGCCGTCATGGTGCGCCCGGTCGACGGCGCTTCGCAGCTGACGGACTTCCTGGCCGACAAGCGGTTCAATGCTTTAGCGATGGGTCCCGGCTTGGGCGTTGGCGAGGCGACCCGCGAGCTTGTCCTGGCAGCTCTTTCGGGCGAGCGGGCGGTGGTTCTCGATGCCGACGCCCTGACCAGTTTCGCCGCCGCGCCGCGCCGGCTTGCCGACGCCTTGTTGCAGCGCAGTTCACCTACACTCTTAACACCACACGAAGGGGAATTCTCGCGTTATTTCGGTCCTTTGGACGAGCGAACTAAAGTCGGATCGAAGCTAGTGCGAGCGCGCCACGCGGCGCGACTGACGGGGGCGGTTGTCGTGCTCAAGGGGGCCGATACGGTCGTCGCCGCCCCCGACGGTCGCGCCGCCATCGCCGCAAACGCCCCGGCTTATCTTGCGACCGCGGGTGCGGGCGACGTGCTTACCGGCATTTCTGTTGGGTTGCTCGCCCAGGGCATGCCGGCGTTCGAGGCGGCGGCCGCCGCCGTCTGGCTGCACGGCGAAGCTGCTGCTGCGTTCGGCCCGGGCCTGATTTCCGAGGACCTGCCGGAGTTGCTGCCGCGTGTCTATCGCGGGCTATTTTTGTAGTGTCGCCAGCGCACCCCATGATATAAGCCGCGCCACCGGGCCGCCCTGCGTGTCGCGGGCGTGGCGGAATTGGTAGACGCGCGGGATTTAGGTTCCCGTGACGAAAGTCGTGGGGGTTCGAGCCCCTCCGCCCGCACCAGCCGGGCGGTTTTTCCAAAACTTGGCCGGGGTTACGCCCATTCTTTAGGGCTCGATCTTGGCCCTGAAATTGGGCCGCAAAGAGTAGTGCCGATGCAAGTGACTGAGACTTCCGCCGCGGGCCTCAAGCGCGAATATCGCGTCGTCGTTCCGGCAACAGACCTCGAAGCGCGCGTCAACGAGCGCCTCGACGATCTCAAGGGCCGCGTGCAACTACGCGGGTTCCGTCCGGGCAAAGTGCCGGTGGCGCATCTCAAACGGCTCTACGGCAAGTCCGCCATGGCGGAGGTCATCGAAGCTGCGGTGCGCGAAGCCAACAGCAAGATCGTCGACGACGAGTTGAAGCCCCGCGGAGAGAAGCTCGCGACCGAACCCAAGGTCGTGCTGCCAACCGAGGAGGGCGCAGTCGACGGCGTCATCAACGGCAAATCAGATCTCGCCTATACGGTTGAGATCGAGATCGTGCCGCCGATTACGCTGGCCGATTTCAAGACCATCAAGCTCGAGCGGCTGACCGCCGACGTGAGCGACGCCGAAATCGACGAAGCGGTGCAAAAGATCGCCGAGCAGAACCGGCCCTACAACGCCAAGACCGAAGGCGCCGGGAAAGGCGACAAGGTCACCATGACGTTCCAGGGCACCCTCGACGGCAAGCCGTTTGAAGGCGGCTCCGGCGAGAACGTGCCGATCGTGCTCGGAGCGGGCCAGTTCATTCCCGGTTTCGAAGACCATGTCATCGGCATCAAGGCCGGCGAAAGCCGCACCTTCAACGTGACATTCCCGGAGCAATATCCGGCGCCCCATGTCGCCGGCAAAGAGGTGACGTTCGCGGTCACGGCGACGGCGGTCGATGCACCGGGGACGATCGAGGTCAACGACGACTTTGCCAAGACGCTCGGCTTGGAATCGCTGGCGAGGCTTCGCGAAGTCGTCAGCGAGCGCATCCAGCGTGAGCACGCGGCGGCGTCACGGCAGAAGCTCAAGCGCGCTCTGCTCGATCAACTTGACGCGACACACAAGTTCGATCCGCCGCCGAGCCTGGTCGAGCAGGAGTTCAATAGCGTGTGGACGTCGGTCGAAGGCGACCTCAAGCAGCAGGGCCGCACCTTCGAGGACGAAGGCACCACCGAGGAAAAGGCCAAGGCCGAATACCGCGGCATTTCCGAGCGCAGGGTACGGCTCGGCTTGGTCATCGCCGAGATCGGCGAGAAGAACAACATCAAGGTCACCGACGAGCAGCTCACCGCGGCGGTGATGGAGCGGGCGCGCCAACTCCCCGGCCAGGAGCAGCAGGTGTGGGACTTCTACCGCAACAACCCCAACGCGCTCGCATCGCTGCGTGCGCCGCTGTTCGAGGAGAAGGTGGTCGACTTCCTGCTCGAACTTGCCGACGTCACCGAGAAAAAGGTGTCGCGGGAGGAGCTGTTCAAGGAAGACGAGGAGTGAGAGGCTTGCCGCATGCCTTGTCGCGGCGAATTTCGCGCATATCTGCGGTAGCCGCGTAGCGGACTGCATAACGTTATTGATCGGCTTGTGGTTTCGTCCGCGGGCTTCGACAGGCCGGCCCCGACTCAGTCACATTGCGCGGACACGTTGAGATCCAAGTCGAGCCCATTTGGCAGGTGATACATGCGCGACCCGGTGGATACCTATTCCCAATACCTCGTGCCCATGGTGGTCGAGCAGACCAACCGCGGGGAACGGGCCTACGACATCTATTCCCGGCTACTCAAAGAGCGGATCATCTTCATCACTGGTCCCATCGAGGACGGCATGGCGTCGCTGGTCGTGGCGCAGCTGCTGTTTCTCGAAGCGGAGAATCCTAAAAAAGAAATCTCCATGTACATTAATTCGCCGGGTGGGATCGTCACCTCGGGCCTGGCGATCTACGACACCATGCAGTTCATCCGCCCTGCGGTCTCGACGTTGTGCACGGGGCAGGCGGCGTCCATGGGCTCGCTGTTGCTCGCCGCGGGCGCCAAGGACCTTCGCTTCGCCCTGCCGAACGCACGCATCATGGTCCACCAGCCTTCGGGCGGGTTTCAGGGTCAGGCGACCGACATCATGCTTCATGCTCAAGAGATCCTGAACCTGAAGCGACGTCTGAACGAAATCTATGTCCGGCACACCGGGCAGCCGCTCAAGAAGATCGAAGATGCCCTGGAACGGGACATGTTCCTGACCTCCGAGATGGCCAAGGATTTCGGCCTGATCGACAAGGTGATCGAGAAACGGCCGGAGGAGGCCTCCCTCAAGTCGGAACCGGTGCCGATCAAGGGATAGGGTCCGGGTGACAGCCCGCCTGTCCGGCCAAAGCGATCGATTCGCCCACCGAGGACGGGCCTAAGGCGGGGTCAAGCCCGTTTTTCTGGGTGTGATGCGAAAAACACAATGGTGCAAAGTCGCGTTATCGTTAATGGATTCTTGGTTGGCACGCCGCTAGCATGTCAGCTTGTGCTGCTTCGCCGGGTGGTGTCACTTCGGCGTTTGGTACCGGCGAGGTGTGTGGGTTTGGAGCTACGAAATCTTAGCGTCACACCCCATAGGGTGTGAGATGCTGCCCTCGCGGTGAATACGGAGAATGGAATGAGCAAGGTTGGCGGCGGCGACTCGAAGAACACGCTTTATTGCTCGTTCTGCGGCAAGAGCCAGCACGAGGTGCGCAAGCTTATTGCCGGCCCGACCGTCTTTATCTGCGACGAGTGCGTCGAACTGTGCATGGACATCATTCGCGAGGAGAACAAGTCCTCGCTGGTGAAGTCGCGCGACGGCATCCCGACGCCGCGGGAAATCCGCAAGGTTTTGGACGACTACGTGATCGGCCAGGACCACGCCAAGAAGGTGCTCTCGGTCGCGGTCCACAATCACTACAAGCGCCTCAATCACCAGTCCAAGCACAACGACGTCGAGCTGGCGAAGTCGAACATCCTGCTGATCGGTCCGACCGGCTCGGGCAAGACGCTGTTGGCGCAGACCTTGGCGCGCATCCTCGACGTGCCCTTCACCATGGCGGACGCCACCACGCTGACGGAAGCGGGCTATGTCGGCGAGGACGTCGAGAACATCATCCTGAAGCTGTTGCAGTCGGCCGACTACAATGTCGAGCGGGCGCAGCGCGGCATCGTCTATATCGACGAGATCGACAAGATTTCACGCAAGTCCGACAATCCGTCGATCACGCGCGACGTCTCGGGCGAAGGCGTGCAGCAGGCGCTGCTCAAGATCATGGAAGGCACCATCGCCAGCGTGCCTCCCCAGGGCGGCCGCAAGCATCCGCAGCAGGAATTCCTCCAGGTCGACACCACGAACATTTTGTTCGTCTGCGGCGGCGCCTTCGCCGGGCTTGAAAAGATCATCTCGGCGCGCGGTCGCTCCACCTCGATCGGTTTCGGCGCCAAGGTGGTGGCGCCGGAGGATCGCAAGCAGGGCGAAATATTCCGCGAGGTCGAGCCTGAGGACTTGCTCAAATATGGACTGATCCCGGAATTCGTCGGCCGGCTTCCCGTTGTCGCGACGCTGGAAGACCTTGATGAGGCCTCGCTCAAGCGCATCCTCACCGAGCCGAAGAATGCGCTGGTCAAGCAATACCAGCGCATGTTCGAGATGGAGACCGTGGACCTGACGCTCGCCGAGGAGGCGCTCGCCGCCATCGCGCGCAAGGCCATCGACCGCAAGACCGGCGCGCGCGGGCTGCGCTCGATCATGGAGAGCATCCTGCTCGACACCATGTTCGATTTGCCGAGCCTCGAAGGCGTCGAGGAGGTCGTGATCTCGCGAGAGGTCGTCGAGGGCAGCGCCCGGCCGCTCTACATTTACGCGGACCGGTCGGATCGCGTCGCCGGAGAGACCGGAAGCGCGAGCGCCTGAGTGGTATCCGGTTCCCCCGGCACGCCCGATTCGGCGCGCGCTGCGATACCGCCGCTCTGCGACACGGCGTTTTTCTCGGAAATCCCGCCTTTCTTGACTCGCTCTCGCGGCGACGCCACCTATAGTGGGCAAATGAAAAGAGCGTACGAAGAATCGTGTAATCTCTTCCGGGTAAGGTTTCGTACCCACCCTACAGGTGCGGACATCTTTTCCGTCATTCCTTCCCGGCAATCCGGCAATCCGTTGCGACAGCGCAGCCTGCGGGTCGTGACGGAGGTGCACAACAAAAAGGACGTGGGGCCATGACCAGCGCCGCCAAGCCAAAGCCGACCTTGATGCCCGGTGAAAGCCGGGCCTATCCGGTGTTGCCGCTGCGGGACATCGTTGTTTTTCCGCATATGATCGTGCCGTTGTTCGTCGGCCGCGAGAAGTCCATCAAGGCGCTCGAGGAAGTGATGCGGTCCGACACGTTCATTCTGCTGGCGACGCAGAAAAACGCTTCGGACGACGATCCGGCGACGGATGCGATCTACAGCGTCGGCACGCTGGCGAGCGTGCTGCAACTGCTCAAGCTCCCCGACGGCACCGTGAAGGTGCTGGTCGAAGGAGCCGCGCGCGCGCGCGTGAAGCAATACACCGATCGCGAGGAATATTTCGAAGCCGATGCGGAAGTGATCGGGGACGATTCGGGCGATCAGGTCGAGGCCGAGGCGCTGGCGCGCTCGGTGGTCAACGAGTTCGAAGGCTACGTGAAGCTCAACAAGAAGGTGTCGCCCGAGGTTGTCGGCGTGGTCCAGCAGATCGAGGATTATGCCCGGCTTGCCGACACCGTCGCGTCGCATCTCGCGGTCAAGATTCCTGACAAGCAGTTGATTTTGGAGACGCCGTCGGTCACCGAGCGGCTCGAAAAGGTGCTCGGCCTGATGGAGAGCGAAATCTCCGTGCTGCAGGTCGAGAAGCGCATCCGCACGCGCGTCAAGCGCCAGATGGAGAAGACGCAGCGCGAGTATTACCTCAACGAGCAGATGAAGGCGATCCAGAAGGAGCTCGGCGACGAGGACGGCAAGGACGAGCTCGCCGAGATCGAAGAGAAGATCAAGCGCACCAAGCTGTCGAAGGAAGCGCGCGAGAAGGCGCAGCACGAGATCAAGAAGCTGCGCCAGATGTCGCCGATGTCGGCGGAAGCCACCGTCGTGCGCAACTATCTCGACTGGCTGCTCTCGATCCCGTGGAACAAGAAGTCGAAGATCAAAAAGGACCTGCCGCTCGCCGAGAAGATTCTCGATGCCGACCACTACGGCCTCGAGAAGGTCAAGGAGCGCATCGTCGAATATCTGGCGGTGCAGCAGCGCGCCAACAAGCTGACCGGACCGATCCTGTGCCTGGTCGGCCCGCCCGGCGTCGGCAAGACCTCGCTCGGCAAGTCGATCGCCAAGGCGACGGGCCGCGAATTCGTTCGTGTCTCGCTCGGCGGCGTGCGCGACGAAGCGGAGATCCGCGGCCATCGGCGCACCTATATCGGCTCGATGCCCGGCAAGGTCATTCAGTCGATGCGCAAGGCGAAGACGTCGAACCCGCTGTTCCTGCTCGACGAAGTCGACAAGATGGGCGCCGATTTCCGCGGCGATCCGTCATCGGCCTTGCTTGAAGTGCTCGACCCCGAGCAGAACCACGCTTTCAACGACCACTATCTCGAGGTCGACTACGATCTCTCCAACGTGATGTTCATCACGACGGCGAACACGCTCAACATTCCGCCGCCTCTGATGGACCGCATGGAGATCATTCGTATCGCCGGCTACACCGAGGACGAGAAGGTCGAGATCGCCCGCAAGCACCTGATCCCGCACGCGGTCGTCAAGCACGGCCTCGAGCCCAAGGAATGGTCGATCGACGACGAGGCCTTGCTCACCATCATCCGCCGCTACACCCGCGAGGCGGGCGTGCGCAACCTCGAGCGCGAGCTCTCGACGCTGATCCGCAAGGCGGTGAAGGAGCTCACCATCTCGAAGAAGGAATCGGTCGCGGTCACCGACAAGACGCTCGCCGATTACCTTGGCGTGCCGAAGTTCCGCTACGGCGAGGTGGAGGATGCTGATCAGGTCGGTGTGGTCACCGGCTTGGCCTGGACCGATGTCGGCGGCGAGCTTCTCACCATCGAGTCGGCCATGATGCCCGGCAAGGGCAAGATGACCGTCACCGGCAA
>DATJYT010000083.1:0-3080 GCA_035499475.1 Xanthobacteraceae bacterium
GCCCTGGCGCACCAACGCGGCTTCGCCGCGCGCGCCGAGCGCCAGCGCGAAGGCATCGAGCAGGATCGATTTGCCGGCGCCGGTCTCGCCGGTGAGCGCGGCAAGGCCGGCGCCGAAATCGATGTCCAGGCGATCGATCAGAACGATGTCGCGAATGGAAAGGCGGGCCAGCATCGGAGGACGGATGACAGAGGACGGATGACAGATTCTATTCTTGATTCTACGGTCTGTCCTCTGTCGTCCGTCGTCCCCTCTCAGCCCACCACCTTCTTGAAGGCGCGGCTGATCCAGGAGTCCTTGTTCTCGCTCGGCTCGGCGCCGTTGGACTTCAAGAGGGCGTAGGCGTCCTTGTACCAGGGACTGTCGGGGAAATTGTGCCCAAGCACGGCGGCGGCGGTTTGCGCTTCGCTGATGACGCCGATCGACACATAGGCTTCGGTCAGCCGCATCAGGGCTTCCTCGACGTGACGCGTGGTCTGGTATTGCGTCACGACCACCTTGAACCGGTTGATGGCGCCGGTGAAGTCACGCTTGTTCATGTAGAAGCGGCCGATCTCCATTTCCTTGCCGGCCAGTTGATCGCGCGCCATGTCGATCTTTTTCTTGGCGCTGGCAGCATATTCGGAGTCCGGATATTTCCGCGCCACCTCTTCAAGCGCGTTGATCGCCTTGTCGGCGCGGCCCTGGTCGCGCGAGACGTCAAGAATCTGATCGTAGTAGGAGGAGCCGATCAGGAATTGCGCATAGGCGGCGTCGGGGCTGCCGGGATGCAGCGTCACGTAGCGCTTGGCGGCATTGATGCAGTCGGTGTATTGCGCGTCCTGATAATAAGCATAGGCCGACATCAGCAGCGCCTTGCGCGCCCAATCCGAGTATGGATTCTCGCGGTCCACCTCGTCGAATTTCTTCGCCGCTTCGCGGTAGTCCTGCTTGTCGTTGAGCAGGAACAGACCCTCGTTGTAGAGCTTGTCGGCAGGCTCGTCCGGGACGTAGTCCTCGTCCTTGTTGAACATGCTGCAGCCGAGCATCGGCGCGGTGACAAGCGCAAGCGCAAGACAGCCCGCCAGCGCGCGCAGCCTGTGACCGGATCTGCCCGATCCTCGTAAACGCGACATCATGAGCCTGGAAAAAGGTCCCGTCCCGCCGCTGCGTCCACACCCGGCCGCTCACCCAGCATAGCCTGGAGAGCACCCCGCAGCCCAGTGATCATAAGGCAATTATGGCCGACAATCGGCCGGTATTAAGGCGAAAAAGTTAAGCAATTCAAGAGACGTCGGGGCCGTAAGCGGGCGCCGCGAAGCCGCTCGCAAGCTCGGCATGGCCGCGGCCGCGGCGCACCGGTTCGAGCTCGGGCTCCTCCACATAGGTCCAGGCGGAGCCATCAGCCATCAGCGCGGTGAGAACCGCATGATTGAGCTTGTGGCCGCCGCGCACCGAACGATACGCGGCGATCAACGGCGCGCCGGCCAGCGCCAGGTCACCGATGGCATCGACCGCCTTGTGGCGCGCGAACTCGTCGGGGAACCGCACGCCTTCTGGATTGAGAACACGGCTGTCGGCGACCACGACGGTATTCTCGAAAGAGGCGCCGAGCGCATAGCCCGCGCTCCACAAATTCGCGACGTCGCGCATGAAGCCGAACGTGCGTGCGCGCGCCAAGTCGCGGCGGAACGCCGTCGGCTCGACGTCGATGGCGAAGGACTGCCGGCCGATCAGCGGATGATCGAACTCGATCTCGGTCTCGACCCGCAGGCCATGGGCGCGAGGCCGCAACTCGCCATAGCTGCCGTTGCGGCTGACCCGCACCGGCTTGAGGACCTGAATGAAGCGCCGCGGCGCAGCGAGATGCGCGATGCCGGCTTGATCGATGGCGGCGACGAAGGCCTGCGCGCTGCCATCCATGATCGGAACTTCGGGGCCGTCGACTTCGACGACGGCGTTGTCGATGCCGAGCGCGAACAGCGCCGCAAGGACATGCTCGGTGGTCGAAACCGCCGGACCATCCCGGTCGCCCAGCACGGTGGCGAATTCGGTCGCGGTCACGGAGCGGAAATTAGCGGCGAGGTCGCGGTCGGGCACGCCGTCGAGCCCGCTGCGCACAAAAACAATGCCGGTATTGGCTTCCGCCGGATGGAGCGTCAGCGTCGCAGGCGAACCGGAATGAACACCGATCCCCGCGACGGTCGCGTCACTACGCAGCGTCGTCTGCTTGCCGGATTGCGTCCCGCGCGTCATGCGGCCGTCCCAAAACTATGACCAAACTGCGCGAGCAACCGATACGCGAGCAATCTTGGCCCACCCCAAACTTGGAGGGGAATGCAGGCCCGCCTGCACGTTTTTGGGGAGGTCCATTACCCGACCGTCCGCACCCAGTCCCCAAACAATCCCCTTCGGCAGTGCAACCTTAATATCAATGGGCTTTTTGGCCAACACACGCTTTCTTACCAAGTGTTACCATCATCCAGCCGCACTCTGGACGATCAAAAGCCGCCAAGGGCGCCAGACGCGACGCACACGCGCGTCGGCGTTACCGGGACATACTCGATTGTGACGGGCTGCCAACCCCGTCATATTTGCCGAGAACCCCGGAATACCTACGCATAGCGTCACCGCGTCGCTGCGCCGCCACAGCCGCTGCGCCGCATTGGCGAATGCAGGCTCAATTCGCCTGCCGACGCAGGAAAGCCGGGATGTCAAGCTGATCCTCTTCACTGGAGTTATGCACAGGGGCCTGCCGTCCATGCTGGTCCAACCCTTGGGGCGCCGGGCGTTTGGCGTATTCGGACACCGGCTCCGGACGCGGCTCGGCCGGGCGAGGCATCGGACGTCCGGCGAGCCGCTCGGGCGCCTGCGGCATGGCCGGCATCACTGGCCGCTGGGTCGGTGGGACTTCCTGCTCCTCGTCCTGACGCCGCCGGCCGAGGCCAACCGAAGCGAGCCGCTGCAACAGCGATTGATGGCGCTTCTCCGGATGGTCGTCCTGAGGAAGCTCGCCGCGTCGCGCACGAATTTCGTTCTGCGCCGGAACTGGCAGTTCGTCGATTCGCGGCATGCGCGGGGTCCGCGTTTGCGGCCGCTCG
>DATJYT010000084.1:0-7535 GCA_035499475.1 Xanthobacteraceae bacterium
GACGCCGACACTTTCCTCGCTGCATGCCGGGAACGCTATGGCCTCGCCATTTCAGGCCTGATGTGCATCCCGCCAGTGGACGAAGCGCCAGCGCCCCATTTCGCGCTCACCGCCAAGATCGCCCGCCGCAACGGTCTGGCGCTGCTGTCGATGGGGATGAGCGCCGACTTTCCGACAGCGATCGCCTTCGGGGCTACGCATGTTCGCGTCGGCACCGCGATTTTCGGCACACGCCCGACTGCTCATCAGTAGTGAATCGCCAGTCTTGTCTTCGGCGAGATGCGGCTCAGCAGCAGCTTGAGGTCCCGCGGCCGCAGCGCGACGCATCCCGCTGTCGCCCCGAATCCGGGCCGGGCGACGTGGATGAACACGGCGCTGCCGCGGCCGGCAACGCGCGGCCGCGTATTGTGGTCGATCTCGACGATCATGTCGTAGAGGCCGTCGTTGCGCCGAAGGCGGTCGCCTGGTTCATTGGCCGACCTCCGGAAGGGCTGATTGTAGCGCCGGTCGCGAGGATCTTCGCACCAGGCATCGTGGCCGGCGATACGGCGGACCGGGAGCATCGTGCGCGGCCGGGATAGGCGATCGGCCCGCAGCCACAGCCGCACCGGGCGAAACAGACCGCGAGGCGTGCCGCCGTCGCCTTCGCGCTTGTCCGCCCGGATACCGCCCCGCCCGAGGGCGACACGGAACGAAAACGGGCCGGCAAACAGCCAGCCGAGCGATTTTCGGCCGGGCGCCGCGCGCACGCGGATCGTGCCCAACGAGGTGCGGCGCCGGGTGGCACTCATATCCTACTCCCAACTCCCGCTTGCTCTTTTGTCCTTGAATGTTCTACTTCGCGCCACGCGACGCGGCAAAACAGCGTCAAAACCGGGCGGGCCGTCAAATCGGCCCGCGAAAAGAACCTTCAGGGGTGAGTTTCGATGCCGAATACGCGCAAGATTCTCATCGTCGATGACGATGCCGAGCTGCGCGAGGGGCTGACCGAGCAGCTCTCGTTGCACGAGGAATTCGAGGCGGTCGCAGTCGAGAACGGCACCAAGGGCGTGCAGGCCGCCAAGGCCGGGCAGATCGACCTGGTGATCATGGACGTCGGCCTGCCCGACATCGACGGCCGCGAGGCCGTGCGCATCCTGCGCAAGAACGGCTTCAAGGCGCCGATCATCATGCTCACCGGGCACGACACCGATTCCGACACCATCCTGGGCCTTGAATCGGGCGCCAACGACTATGTCACCAAGCCGTTCCGTTTCGCGGTGCTGCTGGCGCGCATCCGCGCGCAGCTTCGCCAGCACGAGGCGAGTGAGGATGCGGTCTTCACCATCGGCCCGTACATGTTTCGGCCAAGCTCGAAGATCCTGCTCAACCCCAAGGGCAGCAAAGTTCGTTTAACCGAAAAGGAAACATCCATCCTGCGCTATCTTTATCGCGCCGGACAGCGGCCGGTGTCGCGAGAGACGTTATTGCAAGAAGTGTGGGGTTATAATTCGGGCGTCACCACACACACGCTCGAGACCCACATTTATCGGCTGCGGCAAAAGATCGAGAATGATGCGGCTGCACCTGCCATCCTGGTCACGGAAGCGGGCGGATACAAATTGGTGCCGTAAATTACGGCCGTCATGAGCATTGAAGACGATATCGCCTATCTCGAGCGAATCCCCTTCCTTCGCCGTCTCGGTTCGGGTGCGCTGCGTATTCTCGCTATCGGCGTCGAAAGCTTCGCGGTCCAGGCCGGAGAGGTGCTGTTCACCGCCGGCGAGATTGCTGACGGCGCCTACATTATTCTCGCCGGCTCGTTCGCGCTGAAGCCGGAGCGGGGCCGCGACGACGTCATTGCCGGACCCGGCACGCTGCTCGGCGAATCGGCCTTGCTGGCGGAAACGCGGCGGCCGGCGACCGCGACCGCGCGCGAGGATTCCGCCGTCATGCGCATTTCGCGCTCGATGTTTCTGCGCATGCTCGACGGCTATCCGGATGCCGCCGAGCGGCTGCGCGAGTTGCTCACCTCGCGTTCCGACCAATGGCTGCGCGAACTGCAAAACATCCGCGCCGCTCTCGGCGTCGACGATAAGGAGAAAGGTTAGCGACCGGCCGCACGCCAGCCGTCCGTGCTACGCGACCTTCTCGGTTCGGTTTGCCAGATATTGGCGCACCAGCTCCGCGGTAAGCACGACCTTGGGATCGTATTCCGGCGCGTTCTCGATCTGCTGGAGATCGTTCAGGCCGGAATTCTTGTAGATGCGGTTGGTGCAGGAGATGAGCCGCGCCGGCCGCGCCGGGTCGCCGTTGAAATGCTGATGGATGGTGCAGGGTGGCACGTAGATGACGTCGCCGGCTTCCCAGTCGAAGCGCCTGATCTCGTCCTGCGGCTTCCACTCATAGGTGTCGGTGATTTCGACGTCGCAGTCCTGGTGCATGTCGTAGCCATAGCCTTCGACCACGTAGAGGCACTCCTCCGCAAGGTGGCGGTGCTTGCCGGAGCGGCTCCCCGGCGGGATCACCTGCATGTAGGCGTCGACCGTCTCCATGCGGGTGTTCATCTGCTCGTTGAGCAAATGCTTGAGCAGGCCCTGCCGCGACATTTCCCACGGCATTTCGTCGGGATGCACGATCTTCTTGCGCAGCGCATTGCGGCTCGGCCGCGTCGTCGCGTCGTCGAGCAGGTCCTGGTAAAGCTTCTTGCTAGCGGCGCCGGCGAGCCAGGTTTTTGCTTCATCCCACGCCATGTCAGACCTCTTCCTCCACCTTCTCGGACGGATGGTTGAAGTCTTCTTCGTCGTCGCGCGGCACGAAATTGCCCTGCGTCGGCGACGGCGTCTTCGGCCGTTTGACCACCGTGTGCTGGAACAGCATGTTCATGAACAGGTACATCGGCTTCGTTTTGATGACCAAGGCACGCGCCGGCTCGCGCGCGCTGGCGTTGGTGTGCTGGTGAACGCAATTGTTGTGAACGATGGCGATGTCGCCGGCTTTCCAGTCGTAGCGCACGCCGTCGTGAATCTCATATCCGGCGCCGTCGAGAATGTAGAACGCCGCCTCGTTGACGTGACCGTGCTTCTGCGTCGTGCCGCCCGGCGCGTATTCCTCGAGGTGGATGTGAAGCGTCTGACAGAGCCCGTCTTCCGGTTCGACATAGTGGCGGCTGAAATGCTGCGGCCCGCCGTCGAGCTTGGTTTCCTTGCCCTTGATGACGCGCGGCATCGAACGCAGCCGCTTGAGCTCGTCGGTCAGGCTGTAGGCGCCGGTGATGGGGCGGACGAAGACCCGTTCCTTGTCCGGATCGTGCTGGCGTTTGCCCATACCTTCTCCATCTGGTTCTAACGGCGCGGCGATCGGACCTCGCCCCGAAGGTCCGACTCAGTGCACCGGATGGGTGACAATGTCCTTATAGTATTTACTCCATTTCTCGCTTTGATCCAGGGCTTTCGCCGGATCGAGAAATGTCAGTTTCATGTCGGCCGGCATCGGCTTCACCTTGATGTCGGCCGGGTAGAAGTCGCGCTTGGCGAGGATGTCCTGGGCGTCGGTGAGCATGAAATCCATATAAAGCATGGCGCCATACGGATGCGGCGCGCGGCGGGCGACGCCGACGCCTTCGAAGCGCGCGATCACCGGGGCGATTGCGACCCAATCGATCGGCGCGCCGCGATGCTTCATTTGCGCGACGCGGTAGACGTACGTCGATAGCGCCAGCGGCACTTCGCCCGAGATCACCAGATTGGCGAGGAGCGTGTGACCCTTGCGGACGGAGATGCCGTTGGCCGACACGATATCGCGGAACAGCTTGAGCCCTTTCGCCTCGCCGAGCGCATCGACCACGGCGCCAAACCAGTCGCTGTCATCGGCCTCGATGCCGAGCTTGCCCTTCCATTTCGGAGCCACGAGATCGTCGTAGGCTTGCGGCAGGTCGCTCTTATCAACGGCGCGGGTATTGTAGGCGGCGGCGAAGATGTTGTAACGCGTGCCGATCCATTCGTGGTGCGAGGTAATGGCCTGCGGCGCCAGGTCGGCGAAAGCCGGAGAGTCGGTCGGCTGCAGGAGCCGCTCGCGGTGCAACGATTCCATCGCGGTCGCGCCGGTCTCAAAAGCGTCCGCGTCGAACCGGCCGCCGCGCGCCTCGACCACGCCGCGCTGCAGGATGTCCTCGGAACTGCCGCGCCAGACATTCAGCTTGATGCGGTACTTGCTCTGGAACGCCGCGCTCAGCGCGGCGATGTCTTCGACCGTTTCGGAGGTATAGACGTTGACCACGCCTTCCGCCTTGGCGCCGGCCATGAGCTTGGCGGTGCGATCCGGCCCCATATAGGTTGAGATCTGCGCGAGCGGCGAGCCGACGCTTTGCGCATGCGCCATCGGCGCGCAGCCAATCCAGAAGCAGCAGAACGACATGACAAGCAACGCGAGCAATTTCACTCGTGATGGCTTGCCTGTCCCCATCGTCATCGCAGCCCTTCTGGCAGCAGTTCTGGTTGGTCCGCGTTCGCCAAAGTTCGCACCTGGAGGTACGACTAACTCTCTCGTTTCCTGCAATCCTATCGCTCGATCCGCACCCGTTAAAGCTCCAGCGTCGCCGTCACCGGCACGTGGTCGGATGGACGCTCTTCGCCCCGATAGGTCTTGGCGATGGCAATGCCGGCGACGCGGTCGGCGAGCATGGGCGAGGTCCAGATATGGTCGAGCCGGCGGCCCTTGTCTGCGGTCGCCCAGTCGGGCGAGCGGTAACTCCACCAGGTGTAGAGCTTCGCCGGCTCGGGCGTGTGCTTGCGCATGCTGTCGATCCAACCACCGGCCTTTCGCGCGATGGTGAGCTTCTCGCATTCGATCGGCGTGTGCGAAACGACCCGGAGCATCTGCTTATGGCTCCAGACGTCGTGCTCGAGCGGCGCCACGTTGAGGTCGCCGACCAGGATCGCACGCTCGGCCGGCGAAGGACGCAAGCCCTCGTAATCACGCATCTCGTCAAGGAAGGCGAGCTTATGGGCGAATTTCGGGTTGGCTTGCGGATCGGGAATGTCGCCGCCCGCCGGAACATAGAAATTGTGGATCGTAATCGGCTCTTTCAGGCCGGCACGCTCGCCGAACACCGCGGAGACGTGACGGCAATCGGTCTTGCCGCAGAAGCTGCGGATGTCGAAGCGCTCGATCGGGAAACGCGAAAGCACGACGACGCCGTGATAGCCCTTCTGGCCGTTGAGTGCGACGTTCTCATAGCCGAGCCGCTTGAAGCGCTTGAGCGGAAACTTGTCGTCCGGGCACTTGGTCTCCTGCAGGCAAAGAATGTCCGGCCGCGCCGCCTTGATGAACTTGGCGACCAGATTGATGCGCAGCCGCACCGAATTGATGTTCCAGGTGGTGATCTTGAGGCGCAAAGGGATCAGCAATCAGCGGTCGGTAATCGGTAATCAGGGGTTGGGAAATAGATAGCGGTGCTGCGGAGAAAACGCCACTCCGCCTGTGACTTCTGATTACCGATTACCGATCTACTGATTGCTGAGTCCGCCGGAATTGCGGTCGTAATTGATGACGAAGAGGTTGGGATCGGGCTTCTTGGTCGAGTCGAGATTGAAAACCGCGACCGTGGTGTCGAGGCCCTGCGGATCGGTGACGGTCCATTGCTTGAGCTGAAGGTCCTTGGCGTCGAACATGATCAGCAAGCGGCTGGTGCCGACCACGAGTTGCTTTTCCTCGATGGTCACGCTGACGAAAGTGTCGTCGGCCGACACGCTCACCACGTCGGTGTCGTGCAAGAGATCGATGCGATCGGCGAGCAGATAGCGCAGCGGCGTCTGCGACAGCGGATAGAGGTCCTGCGTCGCCAGCCTGCGGTCGCGGACCACGACCGAGGAGCCGTCGGCGATGATGTCGATCGGGCTCGGCGGTTTGTATTCGAACCGGACCTTGCCGGGCTTCTGGATATAGAAATTGCCTTCGGTGCGCGCGCCGTCGGGGCCGATCTGCACGAAATTTCCCACCATCGTCTGCACGCTCGAAAGATACATGCTGATCCGGTCGAGCAGCGCGCGCTGCTTGGTGTCGAAAGCCGAGCCCTTGTCGGGCGAGAACGGAAACGAGAACGGGAAAAATCCCTGATGCGGAGGAACCGATTGCGTATCGGTTGCACCGCTCGGGCTGGTGTCCGCGGGCGGCGATACGGCGCCGGTCTTGGGCAACGGCGCGGGCGTCGGCAGCGGCACGTTCTCGGCATGCGCGGACGCGGCGACAAGCGCGCAGCAAAGCATCGCCGCCAAAATCGCCGTCGCGCGCCGTTTCGCCATGTCCCTCTCCGCCGATACTCTTGCGCGCACGCCCGATACTCAACTCGACTGCCGGACCACGAGCCGATGCAGCGGATCGTGGTCCCAATTCCTTAGCGGAGCATGATCTTTTCGGAAAACCGGCATCGTCTTTGCCGGGTCATGCCCTAGTCGCCCGATATGGCGAATTCGCGGCTGCCGCTCCGACTTAAGGTTCGAATGATCGAAACTCAATAAGCATCATTATTGGCGCCTTCGATCAGAATCTCACGCTTGCCGGCGTGGTTGGGCTGTCCGACGACGCCTTCCTGTTCCATGCGTTCGATCAGCGATGCCGCGCGATTGTAGCCGATTTGCAGCCGCCGCTGGATGTAGCTTGTTGTCGCCTTGCGATCGCGCAGCACGACCTGCACGGCCTGCTGATAAAGGTCGCCGCCTTCCGGCGCGCCCATGGCGGTCGAGTCGAACACCGCGCCGTCCTCGCCCTCTTCCGGCTCCTCGGCGGTGACCGCTTCGAGATATTCCGGCGCGCCCTGCGACTTCAGGTGCCGCACGACTTTCTCGACTTCCTCATCCGACACGAACGGGCCGTGCACGCGGCTGATACGGCCGCCGCCGGCCATGTAGAGCATGTCGCCCTGGCCGAGAAGCTGCTCGGCGCCCTGCTCGCCCAGGATGGTGCGGCTGTCGATCTTCGAGGTGACCTGGAACGAGATGCGGGTCGGGAAATTCGCCTTGATGGTGCCGGTGATGACGTCCACCGACGGCCGCTGCGTCGCCAGGATCACGTGCAAGCCGGCAGCGCGCGCCATTTGCGCGAGCCGCTGCACCGCGCCTTCGATGTCCTTGCCGGCAACCATCATCAGGTCGGCCATCTCGTCGACGATAACCACGATATAGGGCAGCGGCTCGAGATCGAGCTCCTCGTTCTCGTAGATCGCCTCGCCGGTCTCGCGGTTGTAGCCGGTGTGGACGGTGCGGTTGAGCTTTTCGCCCTTGCCCTTCGCCTCGGCGACGCGCGCATTGTAACCGTCGATGTTGCGCACGCCGAGCTTCGACATTTTCTTGTAGCGCTCCTCCATCTCGCGCACCGCCCATTTGAGCGCAACCACCGCTTTCTTGGGATCGGTGACCACGGGGGTGAGCAGATGCGGAATGCCGTCATAGACGGAAAGCTCGAGCATCTTGGGATCGACCATGATCAGCCGGCACTGGTCCGGATGCAGCCGGTAGACCAGGCTAAGAATCATGGTGTTGATGGCGACCGACTTGCCG
>DATJYT010000085.1:0-3975 GCA_035499475.1 Xanthobacteraceae bacterium
ATCGCCGACATGGCGATCTGGCCGTGGTACGGCAACGGCATGTTGAACGGCGCCTCCTACAACGATCCGCGCAAGTTCCTGCAGACGCACGACTACAAAAACCTGACGCGCTGGACGAAGGAAATCGGCGAGCGCCCGGCCGTCAAGCGCGGGCGGATGGTCAACCGCGCCACCGGGCCGCTCGAAGGACAATTGCGCGAACGCCACGACGCCGGCGATTTCGCGACCAGAACGCAGGACAAGATCGGCGCCGGATAACCCGTCGTCATCCCTCGTCTATCAAGACGGCGATGCCAGCCGATCAATCTTGGGGCTGCCAAGGCGCTTAATCTCGCCAGCGAAGTGTTCGCGTCATCAAGAAACGCTGGTGCACAGGCGCGGCCGCCAATGATAGGCTTCCCGAGGGAGGGACAGTCCGTGAGGCGGCGCAAATTCATTTCGCTCATCGGCGCTGCGGTTGCGGGTTGGCCGCTTTTGGCTGACGCGCAGCAGCCCGAGCACATGCGGCGCGTTGGCATGTTGCTCGGCGGCACCGAGACCGATCCGCAGATGCAGGCGGGCGTCGAGGCCTTCAGCAAAGCGCTTGCGGCGCTTGGTTGGACCGACGGGCACAACATCCACATCGACTATCGCTGGGGTCGCGCCGACGTCGATCGCATGCGGAAGCTGGCAAAGGAGCTAGTGAGTCTATCCCCCGATCTGATGGTGGGTTCGACAACGCAGGCCGTTGCCGCACTTCACGGCGAAACCAAGACCATTCCGATTGTTTTTACGATTGTGTCCGATCCGGTCGGCAGCGGATTTGTCGCCAGCCTGCCGCGGCCCGGCGGCAATATCACGGGCTTTATCAATCTTGAATCGTCGCTGAGCGGCAAATGGATCGATGTGCTGCGAGCCATCGCGTCGCACACGGCCCGCGCGGCGCTCCTTTATAACCCGCAGACCGCTCCGTATTTCAAATATTACCTGCAGCCGTTCGAGGCCAGCGCGCGGTCCGCCGGGATTGAGCCGGTCGATGCCCCGGTCCGTACAACCGCCGATATCGAGCGCGTCGTCGCCAATCTTGCTGAGAAATCGGATGCCGGATTGGTCGTGATGCCTGACGTTTTCACCGCAGCGCGTCAGAATGTCGAAACGACCATCGCGCTCGCGGCGCGCTACCACATCCCAACGATTTATCCATATCGCTTCATGGTCGAGCCGGGCGGTTTGATATCTTATGGAGTCGATAACGCCGATCTCTACCGACGCTCGGCCGACTATGTCGATCGGATTCTTAAGGGCGCCAAACCGGCAGATTTGCCGGTGCAATTGCCGACCAAATTTGAGCTCGTCATCAATCTCAAGACCGCAAAGGCGCTCGGCCTCACCATCCCGGAAAAGCTGCTCGCCACTGCCGACGCGGTGATCGAATGAAGCGGCGCGAGTTCATCGCACTTATCGGCGGTTCTGTGATTGTTTGGCCACTCGCGGCGAGCGCCGCTGTGTCGGGGCCGGTCGTTGCTTTCGTCAGTGGCCGTTCTCGGAGCGGCGACGAACTCTATCTGCCCGCGATGCAGAAGGCGTTTGCCGAATCCGGGTTTGTGGACGGTAAATCCATGACCTTCGCCGCGCGGTGGGCGGAGGGACAATACGGCCGGGTGCCTCAGCTAACCAAAGAGCTCATCGCTCGAGGTGCGAACGTCATTATCACGGTCGGCACGGCGGTCGATCGGGCGGCAATGCAGACGACGTCGAAAATCCCAATCGTCTTCGTGACTGCCGACGATCCCGTTGCCGTTGGCTTGGTTGCCAGTCTCAACAGGCCCGCCGGCAACGTCACCGGGGTGACGATGATGTCATCCGAGTTGCGGCCGAAGATGGTCGAGCTGCTGCATGAACTCGTACCGCAGGTGACGACTTTTTTCATGCTGGCGAATCCCAACAATTCCAGCATCACCCAACAGATCGAGGAGACGAAGGTCGCGGCGGGCAAAATCGGGATTGCGATCGATCTGCTGACGGCCGGAACGCCGGCGGAAATCGACGCTGCATTCGGCGCCACGCCCGGACGGCAAGGCAAGGCGCTCCTGATGGCCAGCGATCCGTTCTTCACCGACCGGCACGCGCAGATAACGGCGCTGGCGGCGCGGTATGCGCTGCCGGCGATCTATCCGTGGCGCGAGTACACGGCGTCCGGAGGCCTGATCAGCTACGGCTCCAGCATCGAGGACGCCTACCGACAGGCGGCCGTTTACGCAGCTAAAATTATGAATGGCGCCAAGACCTCTGATCTGCCGGTCACGCGGCCGACGAAGTTCGATCTTGTGATCAATCTCAAGACGGCGCGATCGCTCGGCATCACCATCCCACCGGAGCTTTTGGCAACTGCCGACGATGTGATCGAATAGGACGAATTTCCCTGCTGCGCATTGTGTTGCCTCATGGCACATGGTGGCACTTGCCGGGCTGCAGTGCCATGTCGGTCAATTGGGCTTGGCGGACTTGGCAAGAACGGCATTCGTGAGCCAGCGATCCCGCGCGGTCCTCGATGCCGGCATATGGTCCTTACCGTGTGTGATCCCGTTCACATACAGCGCGAGGGAAGCGTGATATCGTTGGGTGGTGGGCAACTTGAGACCTCTCGGTGCGGGTCGGATGATTGATATTATTGCAAGGCGCGCATTCATCGGAGCGTTTGGCGGGGTGGCCGTTGCTTGCTCGGCTTGGCCGCTCATAGCCCGCGCGCAAGCGGTCACGCGCAAGCGCCGCGTCGGCGCATTCTTGTATCTAAAGGAACAGGATTCTGAATCTCGTGCCTATGTGGCGGCGTTCGAGAGAGAACTCGCGCGGCTGGGCTGGAACGTCGGCGACAATGTGCAGATCGATTATCGCTGGACCGGCGGCGATGCCGACCTTGTGCGACGATATGCGGCTGAATTGGTGGCGGCCTCGCCCGACGTCATCCTGGTCGCCGGTGGATCGCACGTTGGGCCGATCCAAAAACTCACACGTGTTCTGCCTATCGTTTTCGTGCAGGTAGCCGACGCCGTCGGCGGTGGCTTCGTTGAAAGTCTGGCGCGGCCGGGCAGCAACGCGACCGGTTTCATCAACTTCGAATTCGACATTGCCGGAAAATGGCTCGAACTTCTCAAGCAAATATCGCCTCGGACCGCGCGCGTCGCAGTCCTACGTGATGCCGCAAATCCCAGCGGTCCCGGCCAGTTCGGTTCCATCCTGGCACTGGCGCGACTTCAGGGGATCGAGGCGCGCCCGGTAGGCCTTGCAAATCTCGCCGAGATGGAGCGCGGCATCACCGAGTTTGCGCGCCAGCCAAACGGTGGACTGATCGTCTTGCCGAACGGACTGGCGATTGTCCGCCGCGACCGGGTGATCGCGTTGGCAGCGCAATATCACCTGCCGGCCATCTATCCGTTCGGCTATTTCGCCAGCGACGGCGGTTTGATCTCATACGGACCGGATGCCGTCGATCAGTACCGACGCGCCGCGGCCTATGTGGATCGTATTCTCAAAGGCCAAAAGCCGGCGGATCTTCCGGTCGAGCAATCGGCCAAGCTTGCCCTGACCATCAACCTCAAGACCGCGAAGGCGCTGGGTCTTGACGTGCCGGCCACGCTACTTGCCACCGCCGACCAGGTGATCGAATAGACGCGATCTCGCTGCGCTGCACTTGGGGGTTTTCGGCAGCCCGGCGCCATATTTTTGCGAGGGCTTGCCGGCCTGCTAGCAAAGGCATCGTGTCGGCCGACTGAAACTGACACGCGGCACGAACGGCAGGCGCGACGCCAGGTCACAACATATCGCAACGCGCAGAAACTTGACTCTCCTCCGGCCGCCGACCAGTGTTTGGGCGGGAGCCCACAATAAGTATAGCGGAGGCGAGGCGTCATGATGCTAACCAAAAGACAATTGATTTCCTCCGCCGCGGCGGCCGGATCGGCGGCCGCGCTGGCGCCCATGCGCCGCGCCCACGCC
>DATJYT010000086.1:0-10639 GCA_035499475.1 Xanthobacteraceae bacterium
GCGGTAATGACGTATTGCGCGACGACCACGTCGAAGCTTCCATCCTGAAAGCCAAGATGCTGCGCATCCATCACCGCCAGGCCGTCGACATTGGTGAGGCGATGCTCGGCGACGCGCGCCTTGGCCTTGCGTAGCATCGGCGCGGAGAGATCGACGCCGGTGAGCCGATTGGTCCAGGCATATGCGGGCAACGACAGGCCGGTACCGACGCCGACTTCGAGGATACGGCCACCGACGCGCTCAGCGGCCGCGATCGACGCCTTTCGGCCGCGATCAAACACCGCGCCGAACACGAGATCGTACACCGGCGCCCAGCGCGCATAGGCCTTTTCGACCGCGTCCTTGTCGAGCTCCGCCGGCATCGCCCCATGCCCGTTACTTGATGCAAAGCATCCCTCAGCGCGCGGCGACCAAGGCGGCGGGCGCGGCGGATCGCACCGTTGCGTCCGCAATCGTGCTGGCGATGATACCGCCGCCCAGCACGCGCGCCTGACCTGCTGCTGCGTCGTAGAATGCACAAGCTTGGCCCGGCGAAACGCCGTCTTCGCTGGCGATCAGCTCGACCTCCACACCGCCGTCCGCACCGCCACGCAGCCAGGCCGGCTGCGGCGGGCGGGTCGAGCGGACCTTCACGAAAATCTCGGGGTGGCTCTCGAGCGCGCGCTCGATGGCGCCGTCACCCAGCCAATTCACGTCGCGCAGGCGGATGCGGCTCGTGCGCAAAGCCTCGCGGGGTCCGACCACGACGCGGCGCATGCCGGCTTCGAGGCGCACGACGTAGAGCGGCGAGCCTGCCGCGATACCGAGACCGCGTCGCTGCCCGACGGTGAAATGGATGATGCCGTCGTGATGGCCGAGGATACGCCCATCGAGATCGACGATGTCGCCGGGACCGGCGGCGCCCGGCCGCAAGCGTTCGATCACGTCGGCATAGTGCCCCGTCGGCACGAAGCAGATGTCCTGGCTGTCCTCCTTATCGGCGACGGCAAGACCGAAGCGCCGCGCCAGCGCACGGGTCTCGGCCTTGGTGCGGTCACCGAGCGGAAATCGCAGCAGATCAAGCTGCGCGGGCGTCGTGCCGAACAGGAAGTAGCTCTGGTCGCGCTCGGACTCGCGCGCGCGATAAAGCGCCCGGCCGCCGCCGGGCAAGGCCCGCGATGCAACGTAATGCCCAGTCGCCAAGACCTTGGCGCCGAGTTCGCGCGCGGTGCCCAGGAGGTCGCGGAACTTGATCAACTGGTTGCATTCCACACACGGGACCGGCGTCTCGCCGGCAACGTAGCTTTCGGCGAAGCGGTCGATGACTGCTTCCTTGAAGCGTCCCTCGTAGTCGAGCACGTAATGCGGAATACCGATGCGCTCGGCAACCGCGCGTGCGTCATGGATGTCGCGACCGGCGCAGCATGCGCCTTTGCGGTGGGTTGCGGCGCCGTGATCGTAGAGCTGGAGGGTGACGCCGACGACATCATAGCCTGCGTCCGCCAGCAATGCCGCGGTAACGGAGGAATCGACTCCCCCCGACATGGCGACGACAACGCGCGTGGCGGACGGACGGCCCTCAATATCGAAATGATCCGGCATGGGGTGCGGCTGCGTACCTTCCCGGGCGACCGGCCGGCCGCCTCGCTAACGCAATACTATAAGCGCGGGGCTCCGAAGCCGCCATGGTCGCGGGCTTCGACGACGACGCTTTCTCAGCGGAAGAAGGCGGCAAAATCTGCCTGCAGGCGCAAAGGCTGCCGTGCGGAGGGTCGGCCACCCTCGCCTCAACCCGTTGATTTTATGATGGTTCCGGCAGATGTGCCGCTGGCCCGCGGGTTGCAGGCAGACTCATGCTTTATGTCGCCTGCAGGAGTTTCGCGGTGCCGAGTATGACGAGTATTACGCCGGACGCATCCGCCACGACTGCGCTCGCAGTCACTTATCGCCAGCCGGCGCCGCCGATTAGCCAAGAAACCGACGTTCAACCCTTCGCAGCGTTGCTTGATGCCAACGCGGCGACGCCGGCGCCCAACGCAAGCCCGAACAGTGCTCCTCAGAGCGGAAGCCAGCCCGCAACGCCGGGACCCAACGCAAGCTCGAGCGGCAGTCCTCAGAGCGGAAGCGAGCCCGCGGCACCGACTGCGGATTCGAGCGCTTCCGCCGGCGGACCCTCCGGGCAGACAAGCGGAACAAACACGGCTTCATCGCAAGGCCCTGCTGGCAGCGCATCGAATGCGCCGAACACGCAGTCCAACGCGGCCAGGGCCTCTCAGGCGCCTACGGCACAAAATCAGGATAGCGGCGCCAAGACACCGCAAATCACAGATCAATCCGCGGGCGCAGCGTCCGATACGACCGGCTCCCTGCATGGCTCGTCGGACGCGTCACTACTGACGAAATCGGTTTCCCAAATTGCAAATGCTGCAGCGCAAAGCGGCACAGCAAGCACGGGCAAGAATGCCGGTTCGGCGGCCGCGCCGGCGAGCAAAGCGAACACGAGCGGGACGCAGACGGCAGTTGCCTCGTCCTCAAACCCGAACACTCAAGCGGCGCCGAACGCTGCAACCGATCCCACACAAGCTGCCGACCAAGCGGCTGGTGCCGTGGCGAATGGCACGGATGGGACGAGCACCGCACTAGCGCTGGCGAGCGACGGGACCGTCACTACCAAGCCGGCCGCCTCGGCTCCCGGCAAGACCGCATCGCGCAGCGATCAATCCGACGACAGCAGCAATGCGGCGGATGGCGGCGCCGCGGCCGCAACCGCGACGCAAATTCAACCCGTCGCGGCCGCCATCGCACTCAACACTCCACTCGGCGCGGCGCCCGCCGGGGCGCCTTCAGGCTCGGCAAGCGCCGCCATCGGAACACTGACCAAAGGCCACGCCAAAATCGGGCCCTCCCAGGCCGGCGACCAGGACGGACCTACGGCTCAAGACCTGAAAAACGACGCCAAAGCCACCGTGTCATCCCAAACATCAGCGTCGTCCGATAGCGGCAGCACGGCCCCCAATCCGAGTGCCGCACCGCCGGGCGATAACGCCAGTGCCCAGGTTTCGGGCGGCAATCCAACGCCGCAAGATCAGACGCGAGCGGACACGACCGCTGTCGTATTGGAACAGACCAACAGCGGCGTTCAGGCCGATCCCGACCGTAGCGCCCCGCGTGCGGATGCGACCACGACAACATCGACCGCGGGCGGAGCGGCGACCGCCGGGCAGGCCGGCGCGAATGCCGTGAAGACGGATGCCGGCGGCCTACCGAATCTGGGCGTCGCTGCAGCCAATATCGCGGCGCCGTCGCCGACAGCGCCAACGGCCGCGGTCGCCAATGCCGCCGCAGTGCCAGTCGCAGGACTTGCGGTTGCAATCACCGCCCGCGCGCGCGCCGGCGCCAATCAGTTCGACATTCGGCTCGATCCGCCGGAGCTCGGTCGCATTGACGTGCGTCTTGACGTCGATGCCAGCGGCCAGGTGACCTCGCACGTCACGGTCGATCGTGCCGACACGCTCCAGCTTCTGCAGAGCCAGCAGCCGCAACTCGAGCGGGCTCTCGAACAAGCCGGGCTGAAAACGGCCGATAATGGCTTGCAATTCACGCTGCGAGACCAATCTTTCACCGGGCAGAACAACCGCAATAGCGGTGGCACAGCGTCCGTTCCGGCACAACTCACTATTCCTGATGCCAATCTTCCGCCGGTCCAAACGACGCAAATCTATACCCGCTGGGGCCTCGGCACCGGCGTCGATATCCGCGTCTGATCGGCAATCGTGTGAGGACCAATCATGGCGACAACCGGCAACTCCATCGGCACCTCGACGCTCCCTTCGTCGACGACCAATTCAAGCGCTTCGACCGCCGCGGCCGCGGGCAGCACCAGTTCGCAGCAGCTCGCCGGCAACTTCAACACGTTCCTGACGCTGCTGACCACGCAATTGCAAAACCAGGACCCGCTCGATCCGCTCGACACCAACCAGTTCACGCAGCAGCTCGTCGAATTCGCCTCGGTTGAGCAGCAGATCAACATGAACACCAATCTGCAGACGCTGATTTCGATGCAGCAGACCGACGAAGCGACATCGGCACTGCAATTCCTCGGCACCAATGTGACGGTGAACGGCTCGACAGCGACGCTCTCGAACGCGACCGGAAGCCCCGCGGCATGGACCTTCTCGTCGCCTTCGCCGGCGACCGGCACCGCGACAATCGCGAACTCGACGGGACAAACCGTCTACTCGGGCCCGGTTTCGCTCAGCACGGGAACGCAGACCTTCACATGGAACGGCCAGGGCGCCAACGGCGTGACCTGGCCCGACGGCCAATACAAGATGTCGATCACCGCGACCGGCGCCAACGGCCAGGCCGTCGCCGTTGCAACGCAGGTGCAAGGCACGGTCAGCGGCGTCAATGTCAGCCAGAACCCGCCGACGCTCATGGTCGGCGGGCAGAGCTACACACTGAGCCAAATTCAATCCATTACCCGTTAGCGGGCCTGCCTGGAGGCCGGCGGGTTCCATCGCCGGACTGAGCGCCATGAGCGTGAATTTGAACCTCGGGAACCCGGCGCGAGTTTCGCCGACGAACTGCTCCAATCGAACATTGCGCTTAGTCAAATCTTAAGCGGCCATGCGTACTCTCGCGCCCTGTGATTTAGTCGAGTGTGTGAGAGTTGCTATGACTGAGCCTCATCGCCCGAGGGTCAAATATGTCATCGGGCCGGACGGTTCGCCGCTGACCATCGCGGATCTACCAGCGCCGGGAACCAAGCGTTGGGTCATTCGCCGCAAGGCGGAGGTGGTGGCGGCCGTTCGCGGCGGGCTCCTTTCGCTCGAAGAGGCTTGCGCCCGCTACACGCTCACCGTCGAGGAGTTCCTGTCCTGGCAGTATTCCATCGACCAGCACGGCCTCGCCGGACTGCGCACGACGCGCATCCAGCAGTATCGCCAGTAACGCGCGCTTAAGACCCGTTAGCAATTCGCCAACGCCGGCTGTCGAGGCCGGCGTTTTCGATTCGACGGCCGACGATGCTTCACGCTCGGGCGCTCGCTCACGGCCGCCGGAACGGAAGCGGGAGTGAGTCGCGACATCCTCCTTTCATCGCATCGTCGGTTGAGTCGCATTTGTACCGTCCCCGTTAGGTGAGACCGCGCCGGCGCGATTCGGCGATTTTGTGACCGAAACAAGACCTGCATTAACCGGCCGCTAACCATCAACCGGGCAAATCTTGCCGGGTGCGGCGCATGGCGTCGCCTGCAGGGGTGAAGCTCGGTGCAAGGGCTGGTGGAGTTCCTGAAATCGCTCGGCGCTTCGCGCATCGCCGCGATGGCAGCCGTCGCCATCGCGCTGATCGGCTTTTTCGGAATCATCATGCTGCAGGTCACCACGCCGCACATGACGCCGCTGTTCACCGACCTGACTTACGAGGATTCCGCCGCGATTGTGAAGGAGCTCGACCGCCAGGGCGTCTCCTACGAACTGCGCAACGACGGCTCCGTCATTCTGGTGCCGAAGGACCGCGTCACGCGGCTGCGCATGTCGCTGGCCGAAGGCGGCATGCCGAAAGGCGGCGGCGTCGGCTACGAGATTTTCGACAAGTCGGATGCTCTCGGCACCACGAGCTTCGTCCAGAACATCAATAATCTGCGGGCGCTCGAAGGCGAGCTTGCCCGCACCATCCGCGCGCTCGATCGCGTCCAGGACGCCAGGGTGCACTTGGTGATGCCGGATCGTCCGCTGTTCTCGCGCGACAAGGTGGATCCTTCCGCCTCGATCGTGCTCAAGGTGCGCGGCTCGCTCGAACCTCAGCAGGTGCGCGCCATTCGCCACCTCGTCGCCAGTGCCGTCACCGGGCTCAAGCCGCAGCGGGTCTCCATCGTCGATGAAAAGGGCCAGTTGCTGGCGGACGGCGCCAGCGACGATCCCAATGGCGGCGATGTCAGCGCCGATGAACGGCGGGCCGCGTTCGAGAAGCGCCTGCGCGAACAGGTCGAGGCCATCGTCACCTCGGTGGTCGGGCCGGGCCACGCGCGCGTCCAGCTGTCCGCGGATTTCGACTACAACCGCGTCACCCAGACGTCGGACAAATTCGATCCCGAAGGCCGCGTCGTACGCTCGAGCCAGACCCGCGAGGAAACCTCGGCGTCGAACGAGGCCAAGGATAATCAGGTCACCGTGGGCAACGAAATCCCCAACAATAATCAGAAGCAGCCGGCGGCGGAGCCCGGCGCCGCGCCGCACGACGAGAGCCGCAAATCGGAGGAAATCGTCAATTACGAGATCTCGAAAACGACCAAGACCGAAGTCAGCGAAGGCGGCCGCGTCAATCGCATCTCGGTCGCCGTCCTGGTCGACGGCAATTACGGCAAGAACGACAAGGGCGAAGTGACGTACCAGCCGCGCAGCAAGGAAGAGATCGATCAGATTGCGGCACTGGTGCGCTCGGCGATCGGTTTCGACCAGAAGCGCGGCGACCAGGTCGAGGTTGTCAATCTGCGCTTCGCCGAGACGCCCGTCGAAACCATCAGCGAGCCGACCGGATGGCTCGCGGCGTTCCGGTTCACCAAGGACGACATCATGCGCGCCATCGAGATGGTGGTGATGGGTCTTCTCGGCATCGTTGTGATCTTCATGGTGGTGCGGCCGCTGGTGCGCCGCATCCTGGCGCCGGACGAACACAGCCTGATCGCCAGTGCCTCGGGAACGGCTGCGCTTCCTGAAGGCGCCGGAGATACGCCCGCGGCCATCACCGACGGCTCGGCGGCACCGAAGGGCGAAGTCAGCGAAACCGCGAAAATGATCGACCTCGCCCAGGTACAGGGCCAGGTTCAAGCCCAATCGGTCCAGAAGGTCGGCGAGATCGCCGACAAGAACCCGCGCGAGACCGTTTCCATTATCCGTCAATGGCTGCACGAAAGCCCGGCCGCCTGAGCAATCAACGCCATGGCTCAAGACAAGAATCCGACCGACAGCGACGCCGCCCGCAAGGAAATCTCGAGCGCCCTCGCGAGCCTTGCCGGCCTTGCCGGCAATGCCGCGCCGGCCGTGCCCGGCAGCCGCCAGCTTCGCGGGCCCGAGCGCGCCGCGGTGCTCATGCTGGCTCTTGGCGAGCAGCACGGCTCGAAAATCTGGAGCATGCTCGACGACGACGAGCTGCGCACGTTGTCGGGCATCATGTCGAGCATCGGCATCATCGAAGCACAAACCGTCGAGAACCTGCTGCTCGAATTTGTCACGCGCATGTCGGCGTCCGGCGCGGTCATGGGCGATTACGACGCTACCGAGCGCCTGCTGCAGCAGTATCTGCCGCCGGAACGGGTCGGCAACATCATGGAAGAGATCCGCGGCCCCGCCGGCCGCAATATGTGGGAGAAACTCTCCAACGTTCAGGAAGAGACGCTCGCCAACTATCTGAAGAACGAATATCCGCAGACCGTCGCCGTCGTGCTGTCGAAGATCGGGCCCGACCACGCCGCGCGGGTGCTCGCCATCCTGCCCGAAGAGCTGGCACTTGACGTCGTGAACCGCATGCTGCGCATGGAATCCGTGCAAAAGGAGGTTCTGGAGCGGGTCGAGAATACGCTGCGCACGGAATTCATGTCGAACCTCTCGCAAACGCGCCGGCGCGACGCCCACGAGGTGATGGCCGAAATCTTCAACAATTTCGACCGCCAGACCGAAACCCGCTTCCTGACCGCGCTTGAAGAGGAGAACCGCGAGAGCGCCGAGCGCATCAAAACCCTGATGTTCACGTTCGACGATCTCACCAAGCTCGACACCGCCTCGGCGCAAACGCTGATGCGCCACGTCGAGAAGGACAAGCTCGCCGTCGCGCTCAAAGGCGCCGTCGAGCCGGTGCGCCAGTTCTTCCTGTCCAACATGTCGACGCGCGCTGCCAAGATGCTGACCGACGATATGCAGGCGATGGGCCCGGTGCGGCTGCGCGAGGTGGACGAGGCGCAGGCGCTGCTCGTCAACCTCGCCAAGGACTTGGCCGCCAAGGGCGAGATCGTCATCTCCAAGTCGCGCGGCGAGGAAGAGCTGATCTACTGATGAGCCCCATCGCCCCACACCGCGCCGCGATTCACGCCCCGCTCGCTCCAGGGGCGAAAGGAGCGCCGTCATGAGCGCTCCGGCGAAATTTCTATTTGACCTCGACTTCGCGGCGAACAGCGATCGCAAGCCCGCCGAACCGACAATCACCCTTGCCGAGCATTCGCTAAAGATCGCCGACGCGGAAGCTGCCGCGCACCGCAAAGGCTATGCCGACGCCCAGACCGATGCCCGCGTCGAATCAGATCGGCGCATCGCCGCGGCGCTCGATCGTATCGCCGCGAATCTTGGCCAAGCCACGGATGCGCTGAAGACGATCGAGTCGCGGCTCGAATGCGAAGCAGTCGAAGTGGCGGTCGCTGTCGCGCGCAAACTCGCGCCGGCTCTGATCGCGCGTGAGCCATTTGCCGAAATCGCGGCGCTGGCCAGCGAATGCTTCCGTGAGCTCGTCACATCGCCGCACATCGCCGTGCGCGTCAACGACGCGGTCTATGCGGCCGCCCGCGAGAAACTCGCCGATATCGCGCGCGCCCGCAGTTTCGAAGGCAAGCTCGTCGTGCTCGCCGAACCGGAAATCGCGCTCGGCGATTGCCGGATCGAATGGGCCGACGGCGGCATCAATCGCGATCGCGCAGCCACCGAAGCGGCAATCGAAGCGGCGGTCGAAGGCTATATCAGTGCGCGCCGCAAATTCGGCGGGCACCCGTGAATGTTGAGGAGGCACGAGAATGAGTGAAGATCCGAAAATCCCGTTGCCGGATCTCGAAAACAGCGCGGCACCGCCCGAGGTGCCCCTTGCGCCCGAGCCCGAGGGCCCGACGACGCGCGTCGCCTCCGATCTCGAAGCGGTGTTCGACGTGCCAGTCCAGGTTTCCGCCGTGCTCGGCCGCGCCCGCATGGAAATCGGAGAGCTCCTGAAGCTCGGCCCCGGCACCGTGCTCGAACTCGACCGCAAAGTCGGCGAGGCGATCGACATCTATGTCAACAATCGTCTCGTTGCCCGCGGCGAAGTCGTGCTGGTGGAAGAAAAGCTCGGCGTCACAATGACGGAAATCATCAAGGCGGAGCGGTCATGAAGGCGCGAATGGCGAATTGCGAATAAGACGACCGATGACTGTCTCGCATTCCTCTCGATTCGCTACTCGCCATTCGCCATTCGCATATTGCCCGTTCCGGGCGGAGAAGGAATAACACCATGCGCCTTTTGATCGTCGGCACGCTCGATGGGCAACTCACCACCGCAACCAAGATCGCGATGGACAAGGGCGCCACGGTCACGCACGCCGCGGATAATGCCCAAGCGCTGGCCGTGTTGCGCTCGGGCCGCGGCGCCGACCTGCTGATGGTCGACGTCGCCATCGACATCCGCGGCCTGGTCGCCGGGCTGGAGGCCGAACACATCCACGCGCCGATCGTCGCCTGCGGCACCGCGACCGACGCCCGCGCGGCGGTCGCGGCGATCCACGCCGGCGCCAAGGAATATATCCCGCTGCCGCCGGATGCGGAACTGATCGCGGCCGTGCTGGCCGCAGTTGCCGACGATGCGCGCGAACTGATCTATCGCGACGAGGCGATGGCGCGCGTCGTCAAGCTCGCGCAGCAGATTGCGGCAAGCGATGCGTCAGTGCTGATCACCGGCGAATCCGGCACCGGCAAGGAAGTGCTGGCGCGTTTCGTCCATGCTCGGTCGAGCCGCGCCAAAAAGCCGTTCATCTGCGTCAACTGCGCCGCCATTCCTGAAACTCTCCTGGAGTCCGAATTGTTCGGTCACGAGAAAGGCGCTTTCACGGGCGCCATCGCCCGCCGGGTCGGCAAGTTTGAGGAAGCGAACGGCGGCACTCTGCTGCTGGACGAGATTTCCGAGATGGACGTGCGGCTTCAGGCAAAGCTCCTGCGCGCCATCCAGGAGCGCATGATCGACCGCGTCGGCGGCACACGGCCCGTGGCGATCGATATTCGCATCATCGCCACATCGAACCGCAACCTCGCCGAAGCCGTGCGCGAGGGCGCTTTCCGCGAGGATCTGCTATTCCGCCTCAACGTGGTGAACCTCAAGATTCCGGCACTGCGTGAGCGGCCCGCCGACGTAATCGAGCTCGCCGATTATTTCATCAAAAAGTATTCGGCGGCGAACGGCGTGCCGCCGCGGCCGCTGTCGAACGAAGCGAAGCGAACGCTCGCGGTCAACTACTGGCCCGGCAATGTGCGCGAGCTGGAAAACACCATGCATCGCGCCGTGCTGATGGCGAGCGGCGCCGAGATCGGACCGGAGGCGATCCTTGCGCCCGACGGGGTGCGGCTCGACCAGCAGCGCAGCACGCCCACGGTCGCCCACGCCGCGCTCGCCGCCGAGCAGGTATCACGGGCGCTGGTCGGCCGCACCGTGGCCGAGGTCGAGCGCGACCTCATTCTCGAGACGCTGAAGCACTGCCTGGGCAACCGCACCCACGCCGCCAACGTGCTCGGCATCTCGATCCGCACGTTGCGCAACAAGCTCAACGAATATGCCGGCGACGGCATCCCGGTTCCGCCGCCCGGTGGCGGCGAGCCGCGCGCGGCGGCTTAGCGCGTCGTCACGGCGAGCGCGGGGAAGTAATTCCGCGACGGC
>DATJYT010000087.1:0-3148 GCA_035499475.1 Xanthobacteraceae bacterium
ACGCAAGCCGAGCGCATCGGTCAGTGCCTTGCTGACGAAGCCGCCGGGCAAGATGCCCCAGTTGACCTCGGAGAGACCGAACTTGGCGTCCTCCGCCGCGATGGCGAAGTCGCAGGCGATAAGCTGGGTGAAGCCGCCGCCAAAACAGAAGCCGTTGACCATGGCGATGGTGGGCTTCGGGTAAGTGAACAGTTTTTGCCAGCGCCAATAGTGGCTGGCCCAGGACGCGCGCGCCCGGTCGGCCGGCTTGTTGTCGAGCTCGCGGAAGTAGAGCTTCAGATCCTGGCCGGCGCACCAAGCCTCGCCGGCGCCGGTGAGCACAATCACCCTGGTCTGCGCGTCACTCTCCAACTCGTCGAGAACATTGGCCATATCGAAATGGAGCTGCGGGCTCATGGCATTGCGCTTCTCGGGCCGGTTGAGAATGACCCAGGTAATGCCGGCATTGGCGCCGGTATCGCGCTCGATTTTTACAGTCTCGTAGCTGCCGTTTGCCATGGTACGCGTCTCCCCGTTGCTATGGCTTCGTGAATCGCAGGTTTGGATTGTGGCCGCTAGCTTGCCTTAGCGGTCACCTTGCGCACCAGAGGCGTGACGCGCAATGCAGTCAAGCGGTTGCGGCTCTTGCGCAAAACGTGAAAACGAAAACCGTGAAAGGTGAAACTCTGTCCGGGCTCCGGGATCGAGCGCGCCTCATGAATGACGACACCCGCGATGGTGGTGGCCTCGTCGTCGGGAATGTTCCAATCCATCGCGCGGTTCAGATCGCGCACCGGTACCGCGCCGTCAACGTTGACCGAACCGTCCGGCAGCGGCCGTACGCCCGGCACTGCGATATCGTGCTCATCGGTGATGTCGCCGACGATTTCCTCGACAATGTCTTCGAGCGTTACCAGCCCTTCCAGCTCGCCGTATTCATCGACCACCAGCGCAAACGGCGTCTTGCGGTGACGGAACGCCTTGAGCTGCTCAGCCAGCGGCATCGTGTCCGGCACGAACCACGGCGGCTTGGCTAGACCGACGATGTCGATCTTGGCGGCATCGCCGCCGGCCGCGTGCAATGCACGCCACACTTCCTTGGCGTTGAGTACCCCGATGACATTGTCGGGCGAGCCGCGCCACAACGGAATCCGGGTCACACCGGCGGCGAGGACCGCGTCGATCAACTCGCGCGGCGGCTCGTCGGCATCGAGCATCACCATCTTGGTGCGATGGATCATCACGTCGGAGACCACAAGCTCACGCAGATCGAGCAAGCCGCCCATCATGTCGCGATCGCTTTTTTCGACCACGCCGGCGCGATGCATGAGATCGACAGCGCCGCGCAATTCCTCGCGAGGCGACAAGATCGACTGAATTTTTCCGACCGGCATACCGACCATTCGCAGGATCAACCGCACCAGCCATTCGACACCGCGCAGGATCGGCGAGAACCAGCGCACCGTGCGCTCGACCGGTTGCGCTACCACAAGCGCCATGCGATCCGGCGTGTTGAAGGCCGCGGTCTTCGGCAGCACCTCGGCGGCCACGAAGATCACGATGGTCATGACCAGAGTGGCGTAGATCACGCCCGTCTTGCCGAAGACTTCGAGCAAAATCCCGGTTGCGAGCGTCGAGGCGGCGATGTTGGTCAGGTTATTGGCGAACAAAATCGCGCCGAGCATTCGTTCGCGCGTGTTCAGCAGCCTGTTGACGACACCCGCGTCGCGGTTGCCCAGCTTTTCCAGGCGATTCATGGCGGCGCGGGAGGAAGCCGTCAGCGCCGTTTCGCTCGCCGAGAAGAACGCCGACACCAACAGGCAGATCGCGATCGCCGCGACGGTCAACCAATCGTAAACGCTCATCGCTCCGCAAGCTTCTCGCCGAGAAACGCACGTATTTCAGCTCCATCGACGCCGGTCTCGACGAAGGCTGCGCCGATGCCGCGCACGAGGATGAATGTAAGCATCCCGCGCCTGACTTTCTTGTCCTGCGCGATCAGTTCCATGAGGCGATCGAGGGGCGGCAGCGGACCGGCAATATCGTTCGGCCGCGTCGGCAGCCCCACGTCGGTCAGATGTCGAATGGCGCGGTCGGCTTCGGCCTGCGGCAGCAACCCCTTATGTACGGAAAACGCAAAGGCGAGCGACATGCCGATGGCGATGGCCTCGCCGTGTAGAAGCCGATCCGAAAAGCCGCAGGCGGCTTCAAACGCGTGGCCGAACGTGTGGCCGAGATTAAGCAGTTGCCGATCGCCGTTCTCTCGCTCGTCGCGCGCCACAATGGCCGCCTTGGCGCGACAGCTGACGGCGATAGCCTGTTCGCGCGCAAGGCTCCCGGGAGATTTGCCGCCCGCAAAGACCTCCCGCCAGTTCTGTTCCAGCCAGGAGAAGAATGCAGCGTCGCCAAGCAGGCCGTATTTGGCGACCTCGGCATAGCCGGCGCGGAATTCGCGCGGCGGCAAGGTATCGAGCAGCGCCGTGTCGATCAGCACAAGAATCGGCTGATGAAACGCGCCGACCAGATTTTTGCCATGGGCCGAATCGATGGCGGTCTTGCCGCCGACCGAGGAATCAACATCGGCGAGCAACGTCGTCGGCACCTGTACGTAATCGAGCCCGCGCCTCACGACGGAGGCGACAAAACCCGCAAGATCGCCGATCACACCGCCGCCGAGCGCTATGGCGAGATCGCCACGCTCGATGCGCGACGCAATCATCCCTTCGCAAACTTGTTCGAACACCCGATAACTCTTCGAACCCTCCCCGGGAGTGACAACAATGCGGCTCGCCGCCACGCCGGCGTCCGCGAGGGCGGCTTCGGCGGCAGAGAGATGATAACGCGCGACATTCTCGTCGGTCACGATCACGGCTTTGGCGCCCGGCCGCAGCGCCGCGATCCGTGCGCCGAGCGACGCCAGCAACCCGCGACCGATGGCAATGTCATAGCTGCGCTCTCCAAGCGCGACTTTGACCACGGCCGGATCGGTGCGCAGCGGCGCGGTCATTCGCCAACCTCTTCGCGCGACGACGCCGGCGCGTGCAAGAAACCGGCGAGCGCCGTGATGATCTCGGTGACGATGGCGTCGTGCGGCACTTCGCGCGACCGCACGGTGAGATCGGCCTGGGCGTAGATCGGCTCACGGACCACCAGGAGTTCCCGCAGCGTC
>DATJYT010000088.1:0-4396 GCA_035499475.1 Xanthobacteraceae bacterium
TTCGACCGAGTCGCCGGGATTGAGCGCGACGTTGTAGCCGCCCTGGACCATGCGGGTGCAGCCGCATTTGCCGAGCAGGCCCTTGCTGACGACAGTGACGTCGAGATCGGAATTGGCCTGCAAGGCGTGCAGCGCGGCGAACAGGCCGGCGCCGCCAGCGCCGAGGATCAAAATATCGGTCTTGAGATGTTCAACCGCCATACGATTCTCAAAATATGCGTACGAGAAAGATGAAGGCAATGACAGCGGACACAGCGGCCGCGATTGTCGCAAGCTGCTTCTGTCCATCGTGCCAATCGAAATTTTCGATGACCAGAACACGTAATCCACCGAGCAGATGCACGGCAAGCAAAAAGACGAGGCCGCTTTCGGCGAGTTTGACCAGCGGCTGATCGCTCCAGCGGAGGAAGCCCTCAAGTTTTTCCTCGCCGTTAAGTGCGAGCCCGAGCGCCAGGAAATGCAGCGGCAGAAATATCGCCAGCAACAGACCGGATAGCCGATGCACCACGGCGGCCAGCCACAACGCGCTGCCGCGGTGCTTTGTCCGCAAAATCACGTCAACACCACCGCGGCAACGGCGCGGAAGCCAAGCGCGAGCAGCGCCAAACCAAATATCACCGCAAAAAGTCCTGCACGCCGATCGGAAAGCGGCGACCACTCGGCCAGGACGTTGCGCACACCGATCGATGCATGGATGGACGCCGCGGCGACAAAGAGTGCGTAGAACGACGCCCAGGCGATGCTGCCACGGGTGCGCGACAGAATATCCGCGGCCGTCATTTCTTGCCGCGTCGCGTAGAGGATGACTGCGATGTGGACGAGGACGAGCGGCGCCATCACCGCCGCGGTCAGCCGTTGCCACACATAAAGCCGGACATTCATGCCGTAATCTCGCCCTTGAGATAGGCCGCCATGGAGCGCCGCTTGAGGCCAGCGATGGCGGCGGTGGGATTGAGCGATTGCGGGCAAAGCTCCTGGCAGGATTGATGCGAATGGCAGGAATGGCAGCCGCCAACCGCCGACACCGCTTGCAGACGCGCGATGTTGCCGCTGTCGCGTTCATCGTTGACCAGCGTCCAGGCGCGGTTAAGGGGCGCCGGGCCGAAATAATCCGCGTTCCAGCGCACCGTATCGCAGGCGGCATGGCAGACGCCGCAATTGATGCATTCTATCGCCGCGTCGGCCGCGACGCGCGCCGGGCTGTCCGGTTTTATTTGCGCGATGGGATCGTTGCGCGTTTGCGACGGAGCGAACGCGCCTTTGGCCTGCTGCCATTTCTCGAAGAAGGGCGCCATGTCGGTCGCCAGATCCTTGATGACCGGCAGATTTTCCAGCGGGCCGATCTCGAGCCGGCCGCCGCCCGCGACTTTCGACACATGCGTGCGGCAGGTCCAGCGCGGCTTGCCGTTGACCGTCATGGCGCAGGAGCCGCAAACGCCGACGCGGCAGGCAAAGCGATACGACAAAGTCGGATCGAGGTGGCGCTGAACGTAGGTCACCACGTCGAGCACGGTCTGACTTTCGCGCTGCGGGACGGCATAGGTTTCATAGCGTCCCTCGTGGGCGCCGCGCCAAAGCGAGACCGACAGTTCCGCAAGCATGTCGTTCAAGGCTCCTCGGCCAGCCTTGCCGCGAGTGGGCAAGTGCAGTCTAGCAAGCGTGGGCAAAAAGCCAACGCTGGCGCCTCGGTCGGCGCTCAACTAACATTTGAGTGCGGGTTGTTCAGTGGAGCCGGGCGATGAAACGCAGCACCAATCGAATTATCACCACCCATGCCGGAAGCTTGTCTCGGCCGGCGAAGCTCATCGCCATGAGCAAGGCCCGCGCGGCGGGCGAGAGCAAGGACGATGCGGCCTACGCGCAATGCCTCGCCGATGCCGTCAACGACGTCGTGCGCAAGCAGCGCGAGCTTGGCATCGATATTCCCGACGACGGCGAGTTCGGCAAGCCGGTCGCCGGAAGCTACGACTACGGCGCGTGGTGGAACTACGCCTTCGAGCGTATGTCGGGCTTTTCCATTGCGACCGGCGAATCCAAGCACAAGAAATCGAGCGTCGCCGATCTGGCGCTGACCTCATTCGCCAATCGCCGCGACTGGCAGAAGTTCGGCGAGTTCTATCTCGATCCGGAATCGAGCGGCAGTCTGATGGGAAGTGCGGCGCGCCGTCCGGTCGGACGCCCCGCTTGCACCGGTCCGGTCAAATATACCGGTCACGCGTTGCTTGCGGCCGATATTGCCAATCTGAAAAAGGCGATGGCGGCTTCAGGCACCGAGGAAGGATTCATGTGCTCGATCGGCCCGGGCAGCTTCGCCCGCGGTGTCGATCTCTTCTACAAGACCGAGGAAGAATTCCTGTTCGCCTCGGCCGACGCCATGCACGAGGAATACAAGGCCATCGTCGAAGCCGGCATCGTCTTGCAAATCGACGATCCGAGCTTGCCGGACAATTGGGACATGATCAATCCCGAGCCACCGCTCGCTGAATTCAAGAAATACGAGAATGTGCGCATGGAGGCGCTTAATCACGCGCTGCGTGGTTTGCCGCCGGACCGCATCCGATTCCACATCTGCTGGGGAAGCTGGCACGGGCCGCATACCACGGATATTCCGCTGCGCGACATCGTTGACCTGGTCTTGAGCGTCAACGCCGGCGCCTATTCGGTCGAGGCCGGCAATGTCCGCCACGAGCACGAATGGCGGGTGTGGCAGGACGTCAAGCTTCCCGACGGCAAGCTGCTCATCCCCGGCGTGGTCAGCCATGCGACCAACATTGTCGAGCATCCCCAGGTGGTCGCCGATCGTATCGTGCGCTACGCCAAAGTGGCCGGGCGCGAGAACGTCATTGCCGGCACCGACTGCGGCCTAGGCGGCCGCATTCATCCGCAGATCGCCTGGGCGAAGCTCCAGGCATTGTCCGATGGCGCCAAGCTCGCGAGCAAAGAGCTCTGGGGTTAGCGCAACCGACGCCGCTGTTTTGCGAACTTGAGGGTCAATAAGCCTACTCGATGACGTCATCCGCCCGAGCCAGCAGGCTCGGTGACAGAGTTATGCCCATTGTTTTGGCTGTCCGCTTGTTGACCACAAGTTCGAATGTGGTCGGCTGTTCGATCGGCAAATTTTTTGTTGGCGTGCCGTGCATGAGCTTTTGCGCATAGCCGGCAAGCTGACCATAGGTAGCATCGATGTTCGGACCGTACGAAATCAAGCCACCTGCTTCGACATATTCGCGCGCATCGAACACGGCGGGCAGCCGGTATCGTCGGCAGAGGTCGACGATCTGCCTTAGATAGGTCACGACCGTGGGATTGCGAAAGGTCATGATGCCACCGAGCTTTTGAGCAGAGGCCTGCTCGATCGCCGCGGAAATCTCGTCCGCCGACCGAACATTGAGAGGGACGAGTTCAAGGTCGATGCTCCCCGCCGCATCCACCGCGGCTTGCCAATCGCGTTTTGGGCTCTCGGTGTTGGGAAAGTCGTTCCGCAGCAAGACGCCGACGCGGCGTATCGAGGGGACCACCTCCTTGAGCAAGGCCAGCCGCTTCGGATTCATCTCCTCAGTCATGGTATAGATGCCGGTGACGTTGCCGCCCGGCCGTGCCAGCGATTGGGCCAAGCCGGCGTCCACCGGGTCATCGACCATGCGGCCTATCACCGGAACGCTTTTGGTCACACGGGCGGCGGCACCGATGGACGGCTGACTGGTAGCGACGATGATGCTGACGCCGTCGGCCAACAGCTCGGACGCGAGGCCCTGCAGGCGCGTCTCATCGCCGTCGGCGTAACGTTCCTCCAATACGAAGTCGCGTCCCTCGATCAGACCGAGCGCGCGCATGCCGTTGCGGAAAGCCTGAATTTGCGTCGGTGTATCCTGCCGATTCTGAATTTTCAGCCAGCCGATACGGACCGGAGAAGCCTCCGTCCAATACGGCATCCCAGCCGCGAACAAGCAGCCAGAAATTCCAACAACTATGCGGCGTCGATCCAGCTCCATTGCGCCCACAGGACGATATTCGCAGCTCAATTTCGACAAAGTCAGCAATCGTTGTCGACTAGGCAGGATTCGGCCTGCGCGTATTTGTGCGTGGCCGCGACGATCGTTAGGGATCGACATAAGCCTTCAATAAAGGAAATACCTGCGGTCAGTTGTCGCAAATGGGTTCGGGCCTGGACCGCGTGGAAGGGGAGGCGCGCGGGCTGGTATCGCCGCCAGCTCTACAATACCGTGCGGCGGGAAAGATGGTCTGCGCCATGACCGGGCGAGTTTCAGGAAGAGTAGCGCTGATAACCGGCGCTGGCTGCGTCGGGCCCGGCTGGGGCAACGGCCGCGCCGCCGCCGTGCTGTTCGCGCGCGAGGGCGCGAAAGTCTTCGCCGTCGATAAGGACGCTGACGCCATG
>DATJYT010000089.1:0-3701 GCA_035499475.1 Xanthobacteraceae bacterium
ATCACGGTCGGCTTGCCGCGCAGCATCCACTCGACGAGCATCCAGGTGAAGCCGGCGGTCGCGGTGGCGATGTGGGTGACGGCCATGGCCATACCGGCCTGCATGCCGGCGCTGACGGCCGAACCGGCGTTGAAGCCGAACCAGCCGACCCACAGCAGCGAGGCGCCGATCATGGTCAGCACCATGTTGTGCGGCGGAGCGGTCTCCTTGCGCTTGCCGAGCATGAGGGCCGCCATCAGGCCGGCAGTGCCCGAATTGACATGCACGACCGTGCCGCCGGCGAAGTCGAGGACCTTCACCCAGGCGCCGTCATTCGCCGAATTGAGGAAGCCGTCCGGACCCCAGACCCAGTGCGCGATCGGCGAATAGACGAAGATCGCCCACAGGCCGATGAACCACAGCATGGCGGAGAACTTCATGCGCTCGGCGAACGAGCCGGCGATCAGCGCCGCCGTGATGATCGCGAAGGTGAGCTGGAACATCGAATAGACGGTCTCGGGGATGGTTGGCGCCAGCGAGTTGGGATTGCCGGTGCCGTTCGATATGTCGCTCAGAATGCCTTGCAGCCCGGCGCGATCTAATCCGCCGATAAACGGCGTGCCTGCCCGGAACGCGATGCTGTAGGTGAAGAACAGCCAGAGAATGCTGATCAGGCAGGTGATGGCAAAGCTCGTCATCACCGTGTCGCCGACGTTCTTCTTGCGCACCATGCCGCCATAGAACAGCGCGAGGCCCGGAATGGTCATCATCAGCACGATGGCCATCGAGGTCAGCATCCAGGCGGTGTCGCCCGAATTGGGCGTGCATTTCTCAAGCGTCTTGGCGTCGCAAGCGGGCGGCGGTGGCGGCGTGGGCGCCGCCGCGGGCGCTGCGGGCGCGGGTTCGGCCGCTGGCGCCTGCGCATAGGATGCGTGGTAGGTCGGCGCGCTCATCACGATTCCGAGCAGAATCGTCAGAGCGAGAGCGACTAGCCCCGCACGAGAGAATTTCTTCAACGACATTTTTTGACTCCTGTCCGTAGCGATGGAGGTGCGGGTTTTTTCTAAAGGGCCGCGGCGTCGGTCTCGCCGGTGCGGATACGAACCGCATGGTCGAGGCCGAAGACGAAGATCTTGCCGTCGCCGATCTGTCCGGTCTTGGCGGCGGCGGTGATGGTGTCGATCACCTTGTCCACCTGATCGGATGCGCAGGCGATCTCGAGCTTGATCTTCGGCAGGAAGCTCACCGCATATTCGGCGCCGCGATAGATTTCCGTGTGGCCCTTCTGGCGTCCGTAGCCCTTCACCTCGGTGACGGTCAGCCCCTGAACGCCAATCTTGGTGAGCGCGTCGCGGACCTCGTCGAGCTTGAACGGCTTGATGACGGCCATGACGATTTTCATTGATTCAATCTCCCCCTTGCCCTCTCACACTGCATCGTTCGGGGCAGGAAAAACTAAGCAGTGACCACCAGGGAGCTTGCCTCCTAAGCGGCACTGCCAGAGGGTCTGGAATCAAACCCCGTGCCAGTTCTGGGAGCCGGCATTAAGACCTTGGTAATAAATAAGGAATCAGGCATCTGCCCGAATTCTTGGCAGATCAGGCCCAACGTTCCGCGGGGCTGGCGTACAGGGGTTAAACGAATTGCCTAAAAAATAGGCTGTAGATAATCGGCCGCGCGGTCGATCCAGACCAAGGGCGGTTTCGCCACCACCACGGATCAGATGGCGTCGGCGTCGGTCTCGCCGGTGCGGATACGCATGGCCTGATCGATCGAGGTGACGAACACCTTGCCATCGCCGATCTGCCCGGTTTTGGCGGCGCTGCCGATCGCCTCGACCACCCGATCGACGTGGTCCGTGGTGACGGCAACCTCGATGCGAATCTTCGGCAGGAAATTCACCGCATATTCGGCGCCGCGGTAAATCTCGGTATGGCCTTTCTGCCGGCCATAGCCTTTGACCTCGGTGACGGTCATCCCGTGGACGCCGATGGCGACAAGGGCGTCGCGCACTTCGTCGAGCTTGAATGGCTTGATGATGGCAATGACGAGCTTCATGGCGATCCTCGGTTCGCGGCAGCGGCTGGTCTCAGCATATCGGCAATATCGCGGCGAATTAAGCCGCCTGTTGTCAAGTCTTCGGCCGCCGCTGCCGCAGCAGTCCTTCCTGCGCCACCGAGGCCACCAGAGTGCCGTCGCTCGCGAAGATCGAACCGCGTGAGAAGCCGCGAGAGCCGGCGAGGTTCGGGCTGTCCTGCGCATAAAGGAGCCACTCGTCGGCGCGGAACGGCCGATGGAACCACAGCGCGTGGTCGAGGCTCGCCGCCATGATGTCCTCGCTGAAGACGCTCTTGCCGTGCGGAATGAGAGCGGCGTCGAGCAGCATCATGTCGGACGCATAGGCCAGCACGCATTGATGGATTGCCGGCTCATCCGGGAGCTTTCCGGTGGTGCGGATCCAGACATTGAAGCGGCCCTCGTCGTTCTTCTCGCCGAGATAACGCCCGTACTCGACGGGCCTGATCTCGATCGGCCGTTCGCGCTCGTAATAGCGGCGCACCGGATCGGGCATCAGCGGCAGGATGCGCGCCCTGATCTCGGCTTCGGGCGGCAGTGCTTCCGGCTGCGGCACGTTCGGCATCTTGGCCTGGTGCGCCATGCCCTCTTCGGCGACGTGAAACGACACCGACATGGAAAAAATCGCGTGGCCGTGCTGGATCGCCACGACGCGCCGCGTGGTGAAGCTCTTGCCGTCGCGGATGCGGTCGACCTCGTAAATGATCGGCACTTTGGGATCGCCGCCGATCAGGAAATAGGCGTGCAACGAATGCGGCGGCCGCGTCGCCACGTCCTCGACGGTGCGGCAGGTCGCGACCAGCGCCTGGCCGATGACCTGCCCGCCGAACACCCGCTGCCAGCGCGATTGCGGCGAGCGGCCGCGGAATAGATTGACTTCCAGCGTCTCGAGATTGAGGGTGTCGATGACTTCTTGAATGGCGGAGGGCATTGCGTCTTCTCGCGGCCTTTATTCACCGGTCGATCGATTTGCGCCAGTACACGGACATACGATCGATTTGGAGAATGGTGTCCGTGACGCCGTTGGCGCGGCGGAAGTCTTCGATGGCGGCCCGGCAGGGTTCGAGAAAGTAATCGTCGACGATGAGAAATCCACCGGCGCTCAGCTTGGCATAGAGAGCATCGAGCACCTGGATGGTTGATTCATAAAGATCGCCGTCGAGCCGCAGCACGGCAAGCCGGTTGACGGGCGCGTTCGGCAGCGTGTCCTTGAACCAGCCTTCGAGGAAGCGGACGCGGTCGTCGAGCAGGCCGAAGCGGCGGAAATGCGCCTTCACCTCAGCGCTCGACACTGCGAAGACATCGGACCAGACATGGTGCTTGTCGCCGGCGTCGGCCGGGTAGTTGGCGGCATCGGGCGGCGGCAGGCCCTGAAACGAATCGGCGAGCCAGACGTTGCGCGTCGTGTCGCCACGCGCTTCGAGGATGGCGCGCATCAGGATGCAGGCGCCGCCGCGCCAGACGCCGGTCTCGATGAGGTCGCCCGGGACGCCGTCGCGCAGCACGCTCTCGACGCAGAAGCGGATGTTGTCGAGGCGCTTCCTCCCGAGGAAGGTCAAGGCGCGCACCGGCCAGTGCTGCTCCCTCTCGCGCCGCGCCGCGAGCTCCGCATCGCTGAGCTTCGCGTAGCCGTCATCCCAGGGAAC
>DATJYT010000090.1:0-21086 GCA_035499475.1 Xanthobacteraceae bacterium
GCGAGGCCGCGCGTATCCTTGAGCGGATTGCCTGGCGTGACAAGCCACCATACGCGATCGAGGCCAAGCCGCCGCATCGCCAGGAGACAAGCGGCGCGATGCGCCGCATGCGCCGGATCGAAGGTGCCGCCGAACAACCCGATGCGCATGCCGGGCCCGTAGGGCGGCAGGACAATGCGCTGCCGGTCGCCGGATTTTGCGCCGGCGATGCGCACAGGAGAACGCCCCCGCTTCATGACTTTCAGAAAAATCCCCCTCCCCGCGCATCGCCTGCCGCCTTCCGCACGCGAACCGGCGCGGGAGGGCAGCGAAAATCTATGGCCGCGTTTGCCCGCTGCCGCGAATGCGGTACTTGAAACTGGTGAGTTGCTCGACCCCGACCGGGCCGCGCGCATGCAGCTTGCCGGTGCCGATGCCGATCTCGGCGCCGAAGCCGAACTCGCCGCCGTCGGCAAACTGCGTCGAGGCGTTGTGCAGAACGATCGCCGAATCCACTTCGCGCAGGAATTTCTCCGCCGCGGCCTTGTCGTCGGTGACGATCGCATCGGTGTGATGCGAGCCGTAGCGCTCGATATGCTCGATCGCGGCGTCGATGCCGTCAACCACGCCGGCGGTGATGATGGCGTCGAGATATTCGGTGCTCCAATCGGCCGCGGTCGCCGGCTTCACACGATCATCGACGGCCTGAACGGCCGTATCGCCGCGGATCTCACAGCCGGCTTGGATCAGCATCTCGACGAGCGGCTTGAGCATTTTCGGCGCCGCGGCGCGATCGACGAGCAGGGTTTCGGCCGCGCCGCAAACGCCGGTGCGGCGCATCTTGGCGTTCAGCACGATCGATTTGGCCATGGCGAGCTTCGCCTTGCCGTGGACATAGACGTGGCAGACGCCTTCGAGATGCGCGAAGACCGGCACGCGCGCTTCGCTTTGCACACGCGCGACCAGGCTCTTGCCGCCGCGCGGCACGATCACGTCGAGAGCGCCATCAAGCCCGGCAAGCATCATTCCAACGGCCGCGCGATCGCGCGTCGGCACCAGCGTGATCGCGGCGGGCGGCAATCCGGCCGCGATGAGACCTTCAACCAGCGCCGCGTGAATTGCACAGGCCGAACGGAAGCCTTCCGAGCCGCTGCGCAGGATCGCGGCATTGCCGGCCTTGAGGCAGAGTGCGCCGGCGTCCGCCGTGACGTTAGGCCGGCTCTCGTAGATCACGCCGATGACGCCGATCGGCACGCGTACACGCTCGATGCGCATGCCGTTTGGCCGCCGCCATGACGCCATGATGCCGCCAACCGGGTCTTTGAGCTTGCGAACGACATCCAAGCCCGACGCCATGGCGTCGATACGCTTGGCATCGAGCCGCAGCCGGTCGAGGAAAGCCGACGTGGCGCCGGCAGCCTTGGCCTCCGCAAGGTCCTCGGCGTTGGCGGCAAGGATCGCCGAACGCGAAGCGCGAATGGCCTTGGCCATCGCCGCCAATGCCCGGTTTTTCTGGGCAGCGGGAGCGAGCGCGAGCACACGCGCGGCTTTGCGTGCCTGGCGGCCGAGGTCGCGCATGGTGGCGTCAAGCCTGCCGGGACCGCCTACCGCTTTGAGCGGAGCCTTTATGGCGACGTTCATGGCATTGATCCGTCTTACATTCGGGAGTTCCTACCATGTTCGGGAGGACCGGGCGAGGCGGCTCGCCGGCCCACGCTTTCCACAGCAATCCACAACATTCATCCGGCCGTCAGAGAATCCGGCGAACCTGTTGCGGCGAGCGAGGTTGCAAAGTCAGGGACGGCGCCAATTCCGGTCTGAGAGGTGTCATGCATTTGCCGATGAACAGTCCGCCGGCCGCCCTGCCAAGGCGGTTCCCTGTGGGAGCCGTCTATGTGGTGGAGGGCCGCAGCAGTGCCGAGGGCGACCTCAAGGTTCTATCGCGGTATGTGGTGCTACCGACGGGTCGGCGCATCAATGTGCCCGCAGAGAACGTTGGACGATCTCGACCCCAGGCGATGTCGGGCCGGCACAGGCGGAGCCGGGCCGTTGAAAAGGCTGCAAAATCCAGTCCGGTCCGGAACTCGAAAAAAATTGCCCATCGGACGGGAACCGCCCGTTAGCACGCCCGTTGATGTGTCGCGCCGGGCGAAGCCCCCCAGCCCCTCACCCTCAATCACCCGGCGTGGAACCCCGGCCGCCTTAACGGCCGGGGTTCATCTTTATGCGAGCCCAACCGCGTGTTTGCGCAGGCCCGCTATGGCGGGCCGACGACCAAGTCGTCGCGATGCACGATTTCCGATCGGCCGCCGAAACCCAGAAGCGACGTTATATCGGCTGAAGACCGGCCCCTGATTTTCTGCGCGTCGTCGGCGTCATAGGCACAAAGTCCGCGGCCGATTTCCGCGCCGTCGGGGCCGCGAATGATAACGGCGTCGCCGCGCGCGAAGCTGCCATCGACCCTTGTGACACCGACGGGCAACAGGCTGTTGCCACGCCGCAGCGCCGCGACGGCGCCGGCATCGATGGTCAGGGTGCCCTTGGGCTCCAGCGAGCCCGCGATCCATTTCTTGCGCGCCGTGACCGGATTGGCCGTGGTCACAAACCACGTGCAGCGCGTGCCCTCGGCGATCGCCTTCAGCGGATGTTCGACGCGGCCGGAGGCGATGACGAGATGCGTTCCCGCGCCGATCGCGATCTTGGCTGCTTCAATCTTCGTCTGCATGCCGCCGCGCGAGAGCTCGGAGCCGGCCGCTCCGGCCATCGCCTCGATCTCCGGCGTAATGCGCTCGACGCGAGGCACGTGCTTTGCCGAGGTGCTGGTGCCGGGCGGGGCATCGTAAAGACCATCGACGTCGGACAGCAGCACCACGAGATCAGCGCTGACCATGGTGGCAACGCGAGCCGCGAGCCGGTCATTGTCGCCGTAACGGATCTCATTGGTAGCGACCGTGTCGTTCTCGTTGATGATCGGCACCGCCCGCCATTCCAAAAGCTTGTCGATGGTCGAGCGTGCGTTGAGATACCGTCGCCGCTCCTCGGTATCGCCCAGCGTCACCAGGATCTGTCCGCCGGTGATGCCGTGACGCGACAGCGCCTCGGTCCAGGTGCGTGCGAGTGCGATCTGGCCGACGGCCGCGGCGGCTTGGCTATCCTCGAGCTTGAGCGGTCCTTCGGGCAGCTTCAGCACTGCCCGGCCGAGCGCGATCGCGCCCGAGGACACCACCAGCAAATCGCGCTTGCCGCCATGAATCTCGGCAAGATCGGCCGTCAGCGAAGCAAGCCATGCCTCCCTGAGGCGGCCCGCTTTGGCATCGACGAGAAGGGAGGAGCCGACCTTCACGACGATGCGGCGGAAGTCGGCCAGCCGAGGCATATCCATGGCAGGGCTTTTAGGGCAGGAACGTCCGAATGTCGCTACAGCTCGGCTTCAAGCTTGAGCTTTTCGCGGTTCTCAAGGCAGTAATAGCCCGACAGCCGGCTCACCAGCTTGCGGCGTTTCCAGTCGTTGAGAATCCGGCTGACGTTCTCGCGGGCGATCCCCGCCATGGCGGCAAGGTCGCTTTGGCCTATTTTCTGCCGAATGACGATGCGCCCGGCGCCCACGTCCTGACCGAAATCCTGCGCCAGTTCGAGAAGCGTACAGGCCACCCGGCCTCGCAACGGCAGGAAGCTTCCGGCAGCAACGACCGCGTCGGTTTCGCGCAATCGCGTCGCCAAGAGCGTCACCAGGGACTTGTAGACTTCAGGATGCTTGTTGGCAAAATCTTCGAACGTAGAACGGCTGATGAAGCTCAGTGCCGCGTCGCGTACCGCAACCACTGAAGCGGAGCGCGGCAAGCCGTCGATGATGGAAAGCTCGCCGACGATGGCGCCGGGACCAAGAAAGGCGAGGATCCTCTCGGTGCCGGCGCGAGAGACCATCGTCACCTTCATCAGGCCTTCTTCCACGCGATAGCAGCCATTGCCGGCATCGCCGGCCATGAACAATACCTCGTCGGCTCCGAGTCGTACCGGCGTCGCGCTGGAAAACAGATCCGCCGAGAGATGCTCGGGCAGTTCCGACAAGAGGCTTTGAGTTGTGCGAGTCCGGCCCGGCATAGTGCCCATCGCCACTTCCGGCTCGGGACCACCTCCCGACCGGCGGTCGGAGAATGCGGCAGAATGGGATAAAGGGAAAGCCCGCCCGAGCCGGGGGAAGCTGGGGCGGGCAAGGGACGACCCGTTGCAGGCCGTCCGGGGGACATCGGGGAAGCAAAACTCAGTTAGCGATCGGAAGCCTCGCCACGTGGGGTTCCGTGGCTGGCGCCGCGGCTAGAGCCCGCGCGAGCAGACATCACAGTCGTACCAGTGACGCTCTTGCCCGGGGTTAGGGGTCTGATGGGTCCGCGCAAGCCGCGCGAAGATGCGGGTGAAGCTCGCTCCGGTGGTCTGGATCATCTTGGCCATGGTTCCCTCCTGCGGTGTAACTGCACGTGACCATAGACGCCCGGTCCGGCGGCGAAGTGACCTGCATCACACCTTTGTCGATTTCCCGGAGCTTCGATGACCGCAAATTTCCGCCGCAGGTCGTCCTCCCCGCCCGAAGGCGTGCGGTCGCGCGCTTTTTCCCATCAGGATTTGGGTGCGCGAACCTCGATGCCGGCGCGCTTCTCCACCGGTTTGACGATCTCGGTGATGTCTTTTTCCGGACCGAACTCGTCGCAGGTGAGCTTGAGCAAAGCCGCCACGGCCTGGCACACGTCGATCGGCACGCCCAGCGCCTTCGCTTCGGACACGAACAGGTCCACGTCCTTCTTCATGAGGCCGGCAGTGAAGCCCTGATTGAATTTGCGCGGCACTACGACCTCGGGAAATTTCTGCTCGGTCGCGGTGCTGCGGCCCGAGCTCGCATTGATCACGTCGAGCATGATGCGCGGGTCGAGACCGGCCTTCACGCCCGTTACCATCGATTCCGAAGTCGCCGCCATGGCGGCCGCCGACAACACATTGTTGCAAAGCTTCATCGTTTGTCCGGCACCGGACCGCTCACTGATGAAAAAGAATTTGCCGATCACCTTCAGCGCCGGCTCGACAGCCTCGACATCGGCGCGCGGCCCCGACGCCATGACGGCGACGGTGCCTTTTTGGGCGCCGCTGACACCGCCGCTCACCGGCGCGTCGATCTGCACGATGTTCTTGGCGGCGAGCAATTTGAAGATGCGCTGCGCCATCACCGAGCCTGTGGTCGACAGATCGACAAAGCGGCGCACCCGCTTGCCCTCGATGACGCCGTCCGGCCCAGTCGCAACCTTGAGCACGATGTCGGGCGTCGGCAGGCTCACCATCACGGTTTCGGCCGCGTCGGCGATCTCCTTGGGCGAGCGCACCGCAATGCCGCCGAGCGCGGCGATATTACCGATCGCCTCCTGGCGCGTGTCGTAGATGAAGACCTTGTGCCCGGCCTCGATCAGCCGCCGCGCCATGTGCGCGCCCATGTTGCCAAGGCCTATAAAGCCGATGTCCATAAAATTTCTCCCTCGATTATTTTGCGTAGACCGCGGATGGCATGAATTCAGCCCGCACCGCTGCAGTATGTTCGCCAAGCGCCGGCACCGGACCATAGCGCCGCGTCGAAGCGGCGCGCTGCTCGGCGGGCGCCGGATAGGACACTGGCCCGCTCGGCGTGCCGATGGTGATACGGCGCAGATGCGGATGGCGGGCTAGATCGGCCGGGCTGTTGACGCGCGCGAAAGCGATGTCGGCAGCGGCGAGTTTTTGCTCGAGTGCATCGGCGTCCAATGCACCGAAGACGGCCGCAACTTTGCCGTCCGTCTCAGTGCGGCGCTTCACGCGCTCTACGTTGGTGGCAAAGGCAGGGTCGCAGGCGAGCGCGGCATCGCCCAGCACTTTCTCCGCAAGCACGCGCCATTCGCGGTCGCTCTGGATAGAAATGAGAATGTCGATGCCATCGCGGCTGCGGAACGCGCCGTAGGGCGAGATCGAGGTGTGGGCGAGACCCATGCGTTGCGGCGGCGTGCCGGCTTCCTGTTGCAACAGCGGCACCGTCATCCAGTCGGCCATGGCATCGAACATGGAGATCGAAAGCGCGGCGCCTTCGCCGGTCTTTTCCCTCGCGATCAGCGCCTCCAGGATCGCCTCATAGGCGTCCATGCCGGAGGCGATGTCGACCACGGAAACGCCGACGCGCGATGGCTCGCTCGTTCCGGTGATCGAAGCGAGGCCCGACTCAGCCTGGATCAGCATGTCATAGGCCTTGCGCTGCGCCAGCGGGCCGCTGTCGCCGAAACCGGAGATCGAGCAGCAGATGAGCCGTGGATGCGCGCGCCGCAGCCATTCCATCGAAAACCCGAGCCTAGCGGCAGCGCCGGGTTTGAGGTTCTGCACGAACACGTCGGCGCGCGCGATCATCGCCGCCAGCAACGCCTTGTCCTCCGCCCTGGCGAGATCGAGCACGACGGATTCCTTGCCGCGATTGAGCCAGACGAAATAGCTGCACTCGCCGTGGACGAGATCATCGTAGCCGCGGGCAAAGTCGCCCTCCGGCCGCTCGATCTTGATGACGCGCGCGCCGGCGTCGGCCAGCCGGCAGGTGCACATCGGCGCGGCGACCGCCTGTTCGAGCGAAATGACGAGGAGGCCGGAGAGTGGGAGGGCCATCGTCAATACGACCGCGGCAAACCGAGCACGTGCTCGGCGATATAGGACAGAACAAGGTTGGTCGAAATCGGCGCAACCGTGTAGAGCCGCGTCTCGCGGAACTTTCGCTCGATATCGAACTCCTCGGCGAAACCGAAGCCGCCGTGGGTCTGCACGCACATATCCGCCGCGGCCCACGACGCTTCCGCCGCGAGGTGCTTGGCCATGTTGGCCTCCGCGCCGCACTCCTTGCCGGCTTCGTAAAGCGAGGCGGCTTCGTGCACCATCAGCTCCGCGGCGCGCATGGCGATGTAGGAGCGTGCGATCGGAAACTGCACGCCCTGGTTCCGGCCGATCGGCCGGCCGAACACCACGCGCTCGCCCGCATAGGCGGTGGCCTTCTGGATGAACCATTTGGCGTCACCAATGCATTCAGCGGCGATAAGAATGCGCTCGGCATTCATGCCCGAGAGAATGTAGCGAAAGCCCTCGCCTTCGGCGCCGATGAGATTGCCGGCCGGCACGCGCATGTTCTCGAAAAAAACTTCCGTGGTGGCGTGGTTCATCAAGGTGCGGATCGGCCGGATGGTCAGGCTCTTGCCTTTCACCTCGCGCATGTCGACGAGAAAGACCGAAAGCCCGCCGGTGCGGGATTTCGCCTGCTCGCGCGGCGTGGTGCGGGCGAGCAGCAGCATGAGGTCCGAATACTCGGCGCGCGACGTCCAGATTTTCTGGCCGTTGATGACGTAATAATCGCCATCGCGCACCGCGTTCGTGCGGAGATTCAGCGTATCGGTGCCGGACGTGGGCTCGGTGACGCCGAACGCCTGGAGGCGCAGCGTGCCGCGGGCGATCGCCGGCAGGTAGCGCGCCTTCTGCTCGGCGCTGCCGTGACGCAGCACGGTGCCCATCGTGTACATCTGCGCATGACAGGCCGCGCCGTTGCAGCCCGAGGCCTGGATTTCCTCCATGATGGCGACGGCCGCGCTCATGGTGAGACCACTACCGCCATATTCCTCGGGGATCAGCGCAGCGAGAAATCCGGCCTTGGTCAGGGCCGCGACGAATTTTTCCGGGTAGGCGCGCTCACGATCGAGTTCGCGCCAGTAGCTGCCTGGGAATTCAGCGCACAGCGCGCGCACAGCCTCGCGGATCGGCGCGAGGTCGGCGCTTTCGGTCACGGCTTCACCTCGGCGCGTCCATTGTTGACGGCAATCACGTCGCGCTCCACGACACGGGAGCGGAAGCTCACCACCGCGCCGTCGCGCCACATTTCGGTGCGCAGTGTTTCACCGGGAAAGACCGGCGCGGAAAACCGGCAGGCGAATGCGACGAGCCTATCGGTGTCGTAGCCGCACATCGTCTTCAGCACGGCATGGCCGGCAATGCCGAAATTGCCGAGCCCGTGCATGATCGGCCGGGGGTAGCCGGCAAGCTTTGCGGCTGCGGGCTCCGCATGCAGCGGATTGCGGTCGCCGCTGAGCCGGTAGATGAGCGCCGCTTCCGGCCGCGTCGCCAGGTCGCAAACAGCATCCGGCGCGCGCGTGGGGATCGGATGCGGCTCGGGCGCCGTTCGAGGCGGGCCGCCAAAGCCGCCGTCGGCGCGGCAGAAGGTCGTTTGTGTGACGGTCGCAACCAATTCGCCGGTCGCCTTATCGGTCACCTTGCGCTCGCTCATGACCAGCGCGCCTTTGCCGGCCCCTTTGTCGATCACCTCGACGACGCGCTGGCGGCCGATCACGGTGTTTTGGCCCTTGAGCGGCCGATGCAGCGTCACGCCCTGTTCGCCGTTGACGATCTTGACCCAGTCGATGCCGGTGTCGCGATCGCGCGCCCAGAAGCCCACATAGCCGAGCACGGCCGCCATGGTCGGCAGCACTTTCAAGTTCTTCTCGTAAACGAATGGCAGCTCGTCCTCGTTCATCGGGTCGTGGCCGAGCCCGATGCCGAGCGCGTACAGCATGCAGTCCTTCGGACCGTAGCTGTGCTCGGCCGGCGGAATATCGAGCGCCATCAGCTTTTCGTAGACGATGGTCATGTCACACCGGATCCCATGAGAACACGTCGCTGGACCGTTCGAGCGGTGTGAAAGAAGAAGCGAACGCGCCCTTCAGTTGCTCGGCGATCTGGTCGGGCGTCCATCCGTCCGACCGCTGCAGCGTGCGAATGGGGCGCGTCTGGTTGAACAGATAGATTTCGTTTCGACGCACCGAAAAGATTTGGCCGCTGATGCCGTCGGCGCGGTCGGAGCCGAGATAGACGACAAGGGGCGCGATCTTCTCCGGCGTCATCTCGCGGAACTTGGCGACGCGCGCTTTTTCCTCGGCGCTCTCCGCCGGGATCGAATCGATCATCCGCGTCCAGGCGAACGGCGCGACGCAGTTCGAGCGCACCTTGAAACGGGCCATGTCGAGCGCGATGCCGCGCGACAATCCAACGATGCCGAGCTTGGCCGCCATGTAGTTGGCCTGGCCGAAATTGCCGACCAAGCCCGAGGTCGAGGTCATGTGGATGAAACTGCCGGAATTCTGCTCGCGAAAATGCACCGCGCAGGCCCGGCTCATGTTGAAGCTGCCGTGCAGATGAACGTCGATCACGTCCGACCAATCCGACCAGCTCATGCGATGAAAGATGCGGTCGCGCAGGATGCCGGCATTGTTGACCAGAATATCGACGCGGCCGAAGGCATCGAGCGCCGCTTTGACGATCTTGTCGGCGTTGCCTGGTTCGCTGATCGACAATGTCGAGGCGATGGCCTTGCCGCCGGCTTTCTTGATCTCGTCGACGACCTCTTGCGCGGGGCCGGCATCGGTTCCGGCGCCGTCGAGACCGGCGCCGATGTCACAGACCACGACGCTGGCGCCTTCCTGCGCCATCAGGAGCGCGATGCCGCGGCCGATGCCGCGCGCCGCGCCGGTGACGATGGCGACTTTCCCGGCAACGATGTTCGACATGCCCTAGCCCCAGACCTCGCGGGCGACCTCGCCGATCATCTTGAGCTTCGCCCATTGCTCGTTCTCGGCAAGCGTATTGCCTTCCTCTGTGGAGGCGAAGCCGCATTGCGGCGACAGGCAAAGCTGGTCGAGATCGGCGAACTTGGCGGCTTCCTCGATGCGGCGCTTGATCGCGTCCTTGGATTCGAGCGTGCCGGTCTTGGTCGTCACGAGACCGAGTACGGCAATGCGGCCTTTCTGCAGGCGCTTGAGCGGCTCGAAGCCGCCGGCGCGCGCGGTGTCGTATTCCATGAAATAGCCGTGGACCTTGATGCGATCGAACAGCACTTCCTGCATGGCGTCGTACCCTCCCGAGCCCATGAAGGTCGATTTGTAGTTGCCGCGACACAGATGCATCGTCACCGTCATGTCGGCCGGAATATCGGAAATCGCGGTGTTGATGAGGTCGCCGTAAAGCGGACCCAACGCCTCCGGATCGTCACCGCGGTCCTTCATCTGCTGGCGATATTTCGGATCGCACAGCATGGCGATGAAGACCTCGTCGAGCTGCAGGTATTTGCATCCGGCATCGGCAAAGGCGCACACCGCTTTCTTGTAGGCCTGGCCGAGATCGTCGAACATCTTGTCGAGCGTCGGATAGATGCTTTTGTCGATCGGCGTGCGGACCGGGCGGCCGTAGAGCGCCGACGGTGCCGGGATGGTCATCTTCGGCGTGCGCTTGGTATGCGCTTTGACGAACTTGAAATGCTCGAGCATCGGATGATTTGAAAATCCGATCCTGCCGGTGACTTTGGTGCCCTCATTGCGCGTGGTGACGGCAGCAAATGCGATACCGGTATCCATCGCGGTCTTCTCGACGCCGTCGAGACCCCACAGGAAGTCGAGATGCCACCAGGAACGGCGGAACTCACCGTCGGTGATCGATTGCAGGCCGACGTCCTCCTGCTTCTTGATGATGTCCTCGATGGCGCGGTCCTCCACCGCCTTCAATTCCGCCGCCGAGATTTCGCCCTTGGCACAGCGTTCGCGTGCCTCTTTCAGCGCCGCGGGCCGCAACAGGCTGCCGACATGATCGGCGCGGAATGGCGGCTTGGTCCGTTGCATATCTTTTGCTCCCAAATCACATTCCAACCTCTCCCCGCACGCAAGGAGAGGAAGTCTAGCCCCACACCTCGTCCGCGATTTCGACGATCATCCGCAGCTTCGCCCATTCCTCTTCCTCGGCCAGCACGTTGCCTTCCTCGGTGGAAGCGAAGCCGCATTGCGGCGACAGGCAGAGCTGATCGAGATCGACGAACTTCGCCGCCTGCTCGATGCGGCGCTTGATATCGTCTTTCTTTTCAAGCGTGCCGCTCTTGGTGGTGACGAGGCCGAGCACGACGGTCTTGCCTTTCGGCACGAAACGCAGCGGCTCGAAGCCGCCGGCGCGATCGGTGTCGTATTCCATGAAATAGCCGTGCACGTTGATCTTGTTGAAGAGCAGTTCCGCTATCGGCTCGTAGCCGCCCGAGGCGACGAAGCTCGAGCGGAAATTGCCACGGCACAAATGCATGGTGATGGTCATGTCCGCGGGAATATCCGAGATCGCGGCGTTGATCATGTCGGCATAGACGTCGGGCAGCGTTCGCGGATCCTCGCCGCGATCGCTGATGAGCTTGCGCAGCGAGGGATCGCATAGATACGCGAGATTGACCTCGTCGAGCTGCAGATAGCGGCAGCCGGCGTCGGCAAAGGCGCGCACCGCCTTGCGATAGGTCTCGCCGAGGTCGCGGTAAAAATCGTTCATCGACGGATAGATCGTCTTCGGCACAGCATCGCGGCCGTAGCGGAAATGCAGCGAGGATGGTGACGGGATCGTCAGCTTCGGCGTCCGTCCGGTATGAGCCTTCAGGAACTTGAAGTGATCGATCATCGGATGCGGCTTGTAGCCGCCGAGCTTGCCGATGACGCGCAGCAGGATCGGCCGCGGCTGCGGCCCGCTGGCGGCAAACTTGATCTTGCGCTCGCCGACATAGGATTCGACGTTGTCGAGATTTTCCAGGAAGTCGTAGTTCCACGAAATGCGCCGGTACTCGCCGTCGGTCACCGATTTGAGTCCGACCGCCTCCTGCTTGCGGATGACACCCTCGATCTCGCGATCTTCGATCTCCCGGAGGGCTTCGGCGCTGATGCCGCCGTTCTTGCGCTTCTCACGGGCCTCTTTGAGCGCAGCCGTGCGCAGCAGGCTGCCGACATGGTCGGCGCGGAACGGCGGCTTGGTTCGCTGCATAGTCTTCGAACTCCCAACTCTACATTTCTTCCTTCACCTCTCCCCGCGAGCGGGCAGAGCAGTCTAGCCCCACACCTCCTCTGCCAATTCGACGATCATGCGCAACTTCGCCCATTGCTCGTCTTCGGCCAGAACGTTGCCCTCCTCCGTGGAGGCGAAACCGCATTGCGGCGACAGGCAAAGCTGGTCGAGCGCGACATATTTCGTCGCCTCGTCGATGCGGCGCTTGATGTCGTCCTTCTTCTCGAGCTTGCCGGACTTCGAGGTGACAAGGCCGAGCACGAGCTGCTTCTTGCCCTTCGGAAAGAAACGCAGCGGCTCGAAGCCGCCAGCGCGTTCGCTGTCGTATTCGAGGAAATAGCCGTCGAGGCCGGTATGGCCGAGAAGCTCTTCGCCGACGAATTCGTAGCCCCCGGAGGCGATGAAGGTCGAACGAAAATTGCCGCGGCACGAGTGCATCGTGATGGTCATGTCGGCGGGCTTGCCTTCAAGCACGGCGTTGGTGAGACGCGCGTAGCGCTTCGGCAGCGTATCCGGATCGTCGCCACGCGTTTTCGATTGCGCCCGCTCGTTGGGATCGCACACCATCGCCCAGGCGGTGTCGTCGAGCTGCAAGTAGCGGCAGCCGGCGTCATAGAAGGCGCGGATCGCGGTGCGATAGGCCTTGGCGAGATCATCGAAGAACGGGTCGAGGTTCGGGTAGATCTCCTTGCTGATCGCGGCGCGTCCTTGGCGAAAATGGAACGTCGACGGCGCCGGAATTGTCATCTTCGGCGTAACGCGCGTGTGGGCCTTGAGGAACTTGAAGTGCTCCACCATCGGATGGCCCGAAAAGCCGATCTTGCCGTCGATCTTGATGGCCTCCGACTTGGTCTGGACGCCGTGGAACTGGATGCCGTGGTCGGAAATATAAAACGTGACGCCGTCGAGACCGCGGAAAAAATCGAAATGCCACCACGAGCGGCGGAACTCGCCGTCGGTCGCAAGCTTGAGGCCGACCTCCTCTTGCTTTTTGATGACCTTTTCGATCTCGCGGTCCTCGACCTCTTTCAACTGCGCCGGCGTGATCTTGCCTTCCGCACGCTTGGCGCGCGCGTCCTTCAGCGGCGCCGTGCGCAGCAGGCTGCCGACATGGTCGGCGCGGAATGGCGGCGTGGTTCGTTGCATGACTTCCTCCCGGATATTTTTGGTAACGAGCCTTCCGTCAGTTCGACGGATTGAAATCACTGCTTGTCGTTCTTGATGACGTAACGTCCGTCGTCGAGCCGACCGAGGCGTTTCGTCGCGTAGAGCCCGTCAAGCTCACGGACAATTTCGCGTCCGTCTTTGCTGCCAAGCGCGGCCATCAAGTCCAGAAAACTCGCGGGACCGGCAGCGAGTGCTTCGGCGACGGACTTATGCGAGGTTGCCTTCTTGGCTTCCGGCGGCATCGGCACCGAGAATTCGAGCGAATTCGCCCTGCCAAACGGAATGGTGCAGTCGAAGCCGAGCTTGGCGCCGGTGCGGGCGCCGCCGAGCGAGGGATCGAGCGGCACCACGCGGAATCCGGAGCCGACGATGAGATCGCGGTCGGCCTGGAACCGCGTGGCGAAGGCCCAATCGCTTTCGGCGTCGGAGAACACATCGATGTCGGGATCGAAGGCGAAGACATGCTTGGCTTCGGCATGGGAGCCGAAGATCGCCGCGATGGCGTTGCGGGCGTCGCCGGGCACGCGTTGGCGCAGCGAGACGCGCACGTTGTACATGCCGCCGCTCGACGGCGTTGCGTAAACGGCAAGCGGCTCGCGCACCGACGCCATCAGCGCCGCCCACGCAGCCGATTCCGTCTTCATCGCCGAAAGCTGCGCGGTGTCGGTGCGCGCCAGGGAGCGGCCGCCGATGGTGAGCGTCTGGAACAACGCATCCTCGCGATGCGTGATCGCGGTGATGTGCAGGACCGGGTTGCGCTTCACCACGCCGTAATAGCCGACATATTCGCCGAACGGGCCCTCCGGCTCGACATGCCCGGCCGGATCGAGCACGCCTTCGATGATGTATTCGGCATCCGCCGGCACATAGATATCGCTGGTGACGCATTTCACCACCGGCGCCGGCTGGCCGCGCAGACCGCCGATGATGTCGAGCTCGTCCACCGACGGCATGGCCACCATCGCCGCGAGGAAATCGGCCGGGTGCGAGCCGACCGCATAGGCGACCGGCACCGGCTCCTTGCGAGCGGCGGCTTCCAGATAAATCGCGCGCATGTCGCTTGGCGCGATCAGATCGACGCCCGCCTGCCTCGGCCCGCGCAGCATGATGCGGCGGCAGCCGACATTGGTGAAGCCGCTGCCGGGAAACAGCGCGTAATCGATGCCGGCCGAAATGTAGGGCGCGCCGTCGGCGCCATGTTGTAGATGCACCGGCAGCGTGCACAGATCGGCGTCGTCGTCCTTGAGCACGACCTGCTGGACCGGCGCCGCCTGTGACGACACTCTTTCGGGCTTGTGCAGCTTGTTGAGCCGGGCGCTGAGCGTGCCCAGCAGCTCGCGTTCGCTGGTGTCGAGCGCCAGCGCGAGCCGCTTGCGCGAGGCCATGACGTTGCCGACGAGCTCGGCTTTTTCGGGGCCCGCTGCCTTAAAGTGGACCGCGCGCGGATTGCCGTCGAGGACGCCGCCCACGTCGACGAGGTCGATCGGCTCTTTGCGGACCTCGCACTCGCCGAGATCGACCAGCTTTTCCACGAAGTTGCGCAACCGGAAGCGCTCGGTATCGACAGTAGCCATGAATGCCTCCCGGCGCGCATAAAAGTGGGCAAAGCCAAGCGCGATTTAGCAATGCCTGCGCGAAGGTGTAAATCCCGTTGCGCGCGACCAAATCCGCAAAGACACTCGTCTCGCGCATATCGTAGGTGGAGGAAGACCCATGCAACCCACGCTTCGGCTGTACGAAGATATCCTGGCGAACGACGCCGAAGCGTCATTGCCGCCGCGGCCGCGGATGATCTTTGTTGTGCATGGTTCGTTTTCGTTGGCCGATCGCACCTTGCAGGACGGCGAGGCTTGGAGCGCCGAGAGCGCCGCCAAGCTGAAAGCCGGCACTGGCGGCGCGACGATCTGGCGCTGGGAGCTCGCTTCGAGTGACATTAGTGCACCTGCGGCCGGCAAAGGCGTGGTCTCGCGCGAGAAGCTTTCAGCGCCGCTCGAGACCTTGCCGAAGGGCCCGTTGCTGCTACGCGGCGACAGCGTCGCGTTTCCGCCCGGAGGCTGCGCCTTTCTGCATCGGCACCAGGGGCCCGGCATCCGCTGCCTGGTCGAAGGCGGCATCCGGATCGACACCCGCGGCCACTCGCATTCCTACGGCCCCGGCGGTGCCTGGTACGAGACCGGGCCTGATGGCGTGTTCGCCCAGGCCGCGGATCGTCCCACCCGCTTCGTCCGCGTCATGATCCTGCCGCTGCCTTACCTGGGAAGAAGCTCCGTCGAGTATCTCAACGAAGAGGATAAGGCGAAGCCGAAATCGCAGCAGTACAAGATCTTCGCCGATATGCCGCTGACGGTGGCGGGGACCTAATCCCTTTTTCCAGATCACATCGGCTTGTAGCCGCGCTCCATATCGACATCGATGAGCATCGCGGTGCCGTCTTTGAGCGCTTTGCCGATCAGGTCGGTGGCGTCTTTCACCGTCGCCGCGCGCCGAGCCTCGATGCCGAACGAGCGGGCGAGCCCGATGAAATCGACCGCCGGATCGGTGAGCTCCATGCCGACGAAGTTGTCGGCCTGCTCGGCGAGCCCGCGCAGCATGACCAATCGCTGCTTGAGGATGCGATAGCTGGTATTGTTGAAGATCACCCACACGATCGGCAGTCGGTAATGCGCCGCGGTCCATAGCGCCTGCACCGTGTAGAGCGCGCTGCCGTCGCCCACGAGCGCCACCACGGGCCGGTCCGGCAACGCAATCTTGACGCCGATCGCCGCGGGCAATCCCCAGCCTATGCCGCCGCCGCGAAGGCCGAAGAAGCTCTGCTCGTCGACGCTGTCGATCAGCGAACGTATGCCGGGCGCCGACGACAGCACTTCCTCGATCACCACCGCGTTCTTCGGCAGCATGGCGCCGATCGCCTCGAGGAGCGCGAGCGGCTGCACCGGCGTCTTGCCGGCCATGGCGCGGGCCTTGGCGCGAAACGCCTCGCGGTCGTTTTTAATGGCATCGCTGGTAGATTTGAGCCGCGCAGTTGCAGCGCTCTTGGCGCTTGCGGTCATGCGCGCGCCGACGCCTGCGGTGATGTCGGGCAGCGTCGCCTTGGGATCGCCGAGGATCGCGACCTGCGCCGGATAATTCTTGCCGATCTCCCACGGGTCGGTGTCGAGGTGAATGAGTTTCATTCCCGCCGGCCATGGATCGATGTCGGAAGGCAGCGACCAGGTGAACAGATTGCCGCCGACCGAGAACAACAGGTCGTGCTTGGCGAGCGCCTCGCGCACGCCGGCCTGAGTGCGGGTCATCATGCCGCGATAAAGCGGATGCGACGCCGGGAACGACGCGGTGCTCGGCACGAATTCGACGTAAACCGGCGCGGCGACCGCCTCCGCGAGCGCGATAAGCTCCTTGTGGGCGCGGCTTTGCGCCACGGCATCGCCGGCGATGATGACCGGACGCTCGGCCTTGGCGAGCAAGTCGGCGGCGGCCGCGACCGCATCGGCATCGCCGCGCGTGCGGGTTGCCACGCGGGTCGGTTCGAGCAGATCGATATCGGCATCGTTCTTGAGAATGTCGCCCGGTAGCGAGAGGAACACCGGCCCGGTCGGCGGCGCGAGCGCGGTCTTTACCGCGCGGTGCACGTAACGCGGCAGGTCCTCGGCGCGGTGCACCTCGGCAGACCATTTGACGAACGGCCGCGCCAGCGTCGCCAGGTCGGCGGTCAAGACCGGCTCGGTGACGATGTATTCGAGGTCCTGCTGGCCGGCGGTGATGAGCACCGGCGCATTCGCTTTCATGGCGTCGTAGAGCATGCCCATGGCATTGCCGAGCCCGGGTGCGACGTGAAGATTAAGCACCGCAAGGTTACCGGAAGCCTGGGCGTAGCCGTCGGCCATCGACATCAACGCTGCTTCCTGAAGGCCCAGGATGTAGCGGATGTCGTGCTCGACCGCGAAGGCATCCATCAGCGGCAGTTCGGTGGTGCCGGGATTACCGAACATCACCGTAACGCCCTCCTGCTTGAGCAGGTCCAGGAACGCGCGCTTTCCGGACATCACGGGCAAGTTTCTCTCCCCTTAACTCTTTTGCGTTACCCGGAAACTCCGGGCGATGGAGCCTGACGCGGACGTTATCAGCGTTCGTCTTGTTTGCGTTTGCAGCGGTATTTTATGCTTCGATTCGTGCCAATCGGGGTGCCGGCGCAGGCCACAAAGAGGCGTCCGGTGCTCGGCATTTCCAGATTCAGCATCATCGTGATCGGAGCGATACTGATCGCCGTGCTCGGCGCACGCCCATACGCCGGCAGTTGGAACGACGGAAGCCGGCTTGCCAGCGTCGAGGCGCTTGTAGATCAACACACGTGGGCGATCGATGATTCCATCTTTGTGAAAGTCCCGCTGCAAGACGATTTGAAACCCTACAGCCTGGAAATCCCATCGGCTAGCGGAACGATGGATAAATTGCTCATCGGAGGCCATTTCTACTCCGATAAGCCGCCCGTCGTCACGCTCTATATGGCGGGGCTCTACTGGATCGCCCAAAAGCTGACCGGGCTTACCGCGGCCCGATACCCCCATGCATTCGTCTATCTGCTTACCGTGATGAGTTCCGGTCTCGCTTACGTCGTCAGCGTGCTCTGCATCTGGTATCTGGCGCTGAGGCTCGGGCTTTCCGAAAACACGTCCTTCCTGGTCACGTTAAGCTTCGGGCTTGCGACGCTCGCCCCGGTGTATTCGCGCCACGTCAACACCCACGTCATTCAGCTAGCCGCCGTCGCGGCGATTTTTCTGGTGGCGAGTACGAAGGAGAGGCATGTCGCCTTGTTGGGATTCCTTGTGGGATTTGCATACACGCTGGACTTGGGAGTGGGGCCGGTCCTTGTTCTTTCAGCGCTGATCTATTGCTGCGTAAAATGGCGAAACGCGACTTCAGTTGCGCTGTGCGCGGTCGCCATGCTGCCTTTCGCGGCACTCCATCATTGGCTCAATTACCGGATTGGCGGAACATTTGTCCCGGCGAACGCGAATGTGCAGTACGTCGCTTTTCCGGGCTCGGCCTTCTCTGCCGGCAACATGACCGGAGTCTGGGCGCACGATTCTGTTTTGGATTTGGTCCAGTATTCTGCCGGACTTCTTGTGGGGCCGCACGGATTCCTGCTCTTCAACCTGCCCTTGCTCCTGATCCCGCTCGGTGCTGCAAGCGCGTGGCGAGCATTCCCGAAACGGCGGCCGGAATTGGTGTTCGCCGTGTTGCTGAGCGCCGGTTGCTGGGCGCTCTACGCATTGGCTTCAAACAATTACAGTGGGCTTGCGTCCTCGATCCGTTGGTTCGTGCCGCTTCTGGCGCCGGCCTATTTGGGATTGATGCTCATGCTCCGCGCTCGGCCAGACCTTCTCGATCAGTATAAGATTCTCACTGAATTCGGCATCATCCTCACCGCCGTGCTGTTTTGGGTAGGCCCGTGGCGTCATCCGCAAGCCTTGCTGTTTTGGACGCTCGTGACTCTGGCTTTGGCCGCTTATGCTTGGAGTTTGTGGCAGCGGCCGCGAGCGGCCGACCTGAATGTGCCCGCATCGCTATAGCGGACACGGGCATGCTGGTGCCGCGGAAGGGATTCGAACCCCTGACCCCCGCATTACGAATGCGGTGCTCTACCGGCTGAGCTACCGCGGCAAACCGGCGTCCAGGTAATACCCGGAGAATGTTAACGCAAGGCATTTTGCCGCTTCAAGGCGACCGTGAGGGCTTGTCTTGAACCGGTCCGGCACGAAGCCTAGGCTTGCACCAATGGCATAAATTGCGCCGGTCGGACCGCAGCTTGCGCGCGGTCGAGTCCGGGCGTGGGAGGCTTTCATGCGGATAAGGACGATACTGCTCGCTTCGGCTGTCGGCCTCGGCATCGCCGTGCATGCCGCGTCGCCGGTAACAGCGCAGAATGCCGCCGCGCTTTCAGGCGAAGTCAGATCCGCCAAGGAAGGGCCGATGGAAGGCGTCGTTGTCAGCGCCAAACGGGATGGGTCCACCATCACCGTCTCGGTCGTCAGCGACGACAAGGGCCATTTCAGCTTTCCGGCCGCCCGCCTCGATCCTGGGCACTACACGATCGGCATCCGCGCCGTCGGCTATGACCTCGACGGTCCGAAGGAGGCCACGCTTACGGCCGGCCAAGACGACAAGATCGACATCAAGCTCAAGCCGACGCGCAATCTCGCGGCGCAGATGTCGAACGCCGAATGGCTCATCAGCATGCCGGGCACCGACGACCAGAAACGGTTCGTCCTCGAGTGCAATAGCTGCCACACGCTCGAACGCATCGTCCGCTCGACGCACGATACCGCTGAGTTTATGCAAGTGTTCCAGCGCATGGGCCATTACTATCCGGGCTCGACCCCGCTCAAGCCGCAACCGCTCACCGGTCACGCCGGACGCAATATCGGCAAAGGCCCCGATGCCGAAAAAGTGGCGGCGTGGCTCGCCAGCATCAATCTCAGCCAGCAGGACACCTGGAACTGGCCGCTCAAGACACTGCCGCGCCTCACCGGCAAATCGACCCACGTCATCATCACCGAATACGACCTGCCGAATAAGTTGATCGAGCCGCACGATGTGGCGCTCGATCGCGAGGGCATGGTCTGGTACTCGGACTTTGGCCAGATGTTTCTCGGCAAGATGGACCCGAAGACCGGAAAGGTCACGCAGTACCCGATCCCGGTGGTCAAACCCGGCTATTCACTCGGCACGCTCGATCTCGAATTCGACAAGGACGACAATCCGTGGATCGGCGTGATGTATCAGAGCGCGGTCGCCAAGTTCGATCGCAAGACCGAAAAGTTCACCATGTGGTCGACACCAAAGGATTGGGACACCGACGCCGGCCAGCTCGGTCATCTTGCGCTCGAAGGCACGCCCGCCGACGACAAGGTCTGGATCAAGAATTCCGACGGCGGCCATATCTACCGGCTCGATCTTGCCTCCAACAAGTTCGAGGACCTCGGCTCGCCGAAGGACCCGCGCACCGGCAAGCGCATCGGCACCTACGGCATTCATTCCGATGCCGAGAACAATCTTTATCTGCTCGATTTCTCGGCCGGCAACATCGTGCGCATCGACGCCAAGACCAAGGAGCCGACGGTCTATCTGACGCCGACGCCGAATTCGCATCCGCGGCGCGGACGCGTGGACGACCAGGGCAGGCTGTGGTTCGCGGAATATTTCGGCAACGCCATCGGCATGCTCGATCCCGAGACCGGAAAGATCCAGGAATGGAAAGTGCCGACGCCGTGGTCGTCGCCCTACGACGCCGTGGAAGATAAGAACGGCGACGCCTGGACCGGCTCGATGAACACCGACCGCGTGGCGCGGCTCGACATCAAGACCGGGCAATACACCGAATACCCGCTGCCGCGGCCGACCAATATCCGCCGCGTCTTCGTGGACGACACCAAGAATCCCGGTACGCTATGGGTCGGTAGCAATCACGGCGCTTCGATCGTGAAGGTCGAGCCGCTGGATTGACGCCGCATCACTTCCCTTCCGCTTCGGCCCGCAGCTTGAAGCGCTGAATCTTTCCCGTCGCCGTCTTCGGCAGCTCGCTGCGGAATTCCAGCCAGCGCGGATATTTGTAAGCCGCGAGCTTCTGCTTGCAGTGCTCCTGGAGTGCGCGCGCGATAGCGTCGCCGGCTTTGCCAGGCGATTTAAGCACCACGAACGCTTTGGGCTTGATCAGCTTGTCGCTGTCGGGCCAGCCTACGACGGCCGCTTCGAGCACGTCGGGATGGCTCTGCAGCACGCCCTCGACCTCGAACGGCGAGACATACATGCCGGACACTTTCAGCATGTCGTCGCGGCGGCCGCAGTAGACGAAATAGCCGCTCTCGTCCTCGACGTATTTGTCGCCGGATCGCGTCCACTCGCCCAGGAACGTCATGCGCGACTGCTCGCGGTTGTTCCAATACATCATGGCGCTGGTCGGGCCGCGCACCTGCAATTCGCCCATCTCGCCGCGCCTCTTGATGACGGCACCGTCGTCGTCGACCAGCCTGATATCGTAGCCCGGCACCGGCTTGCCG
>DATJYT010000091.1:0-23663 GCA_035499475.1 Xanthobacteraceae bacterium
ATCAACATTCTGCTGAACAGCGGACAGGCCGCGCGTCGCGACAGCCTGCCGAAACTGCGCTTCATCACGTCGAGCTCGGCGCCGCTATTGCTCGGGGAATGGAAGCGGTTCGAGGAAAGGTTCGGCATCACCGTGGCGCAGGGCTGCGGCGCCAGCGAGATCGGCTGGATCGCTGCGTGTCCGGGCGAGCAGCGCCGCCTCGGCACCGTCGGACGGCCGTTCGCCTATCTCGACCTCGCCGTTGTCGACGCCGACGGCCGCCGTCTGCCGCCGGGCGAAATCGGCCATGTCGAGCTTGGCGGCTGGCCGGATCTGGCGTTCCGCTATCTCGGCGAGGACGGCGAAACAAAAATCCACAGCCGCGGCCGCTACCGCACGGGCGATCTCGGCGCGTTCGATGCCGACGGCTTCTTGATGCTGACCGGCCGCGAAAAGGAGCAGATCATCCGCGGCGGCGCGAAAATCTCGCCGGTCGAGATCGACTCTTATCTGATGCAGCACGCCGACGTGATCGAGGCTGCGACCGTGGGCGTACCCGACCCGATCTACGGCGAGGAGGTCGTCAGCTACGTCGTGGCGCGGCCGGGCGCGCCGGTGAACGCCGAGGATCTGCTGCGCTATTGCGGCACTGTGCTGCCGGCTTTCAAAGCGCCGAAACGCATCATGCTGAGCGACACGCTGCCGAAGACCGAGCGCGGCAAGCTCGATCGCAAGGCCCTGGCGGCAAGGTGGAAAACAAGCAGCCTGGGTTGAGCGCGGCGCTCCGGTTCCTAAACGACACGAATGCGATTGGTGAAATCGCGCGCGCCGCGGCTTAAGGCGGCCGCTTGCCGGTTGAGCTCGGCCGCCGCCGTGAGCACCTGCTCGGCGCCTCGGCCGGATTGATGCACGAGATCGCTCGCGCCTGAGATGCTGTGCGATACTTGACGGACCCGCTCCGCGGTGCCGTCGACATTCTCGGCGATCTTGCGTGCCGCGAGGTCTTGGTGATGCACCGAACCGGAAATCGCGTTGGATATTCGCTCCACCTGCTGCATCAGCCCCGACAGCGCCCCTGTAGCATCCTGCATGGTACCGATTGCATTGACGACGGACGCTGTTTTGCTTTGGATCTCCGCGAGCGCCCTGGTGGTTTGCCCCGCCAGTGCCTTGACCTCCTGCGCCACGACGGCAAAACCGCGGCCGGCCTGACCGGCCCGCGCCGCCTCGATGGTGGCATTCAGCGCCAGCAGATTGGTCTGGTTCGCGATGGCCGTGATCATGGCCGCGACCTGGTCGATGTCCTTGACCGCCGCGACCAATGCCGACGAGCTGATGGCGGCCTGGCCGGCGCAGCCAGTGGCTTCGGCGACGATGCTCGACGCGTTGGCGACTTGGCCATTGATGTCGCCAATCGATGCCGACAGCTCTTCAATCGCGACGGCGACGTCGGCAGCATTTGCGGTCGTTTCCTCAGAGACTGAGGCCGCCCTGCTGGCGTGATGCTGCGATTCCGAGAGCACCGAGGACATTCCGCGCGCACAGGCCTCGAGTTCCGTTGCGGACTGTTCGACGGCGGCGGCAACGGTCAGGATTTCGGATTCGATCGCTTGCGCGATGGCATCGAGCGTCTGTGTCTTTCGCGCGACCGCCTGCTCGCGATCGGATGTGCGGGCTCGCTCGGCTTCGCGCAGCGCGATGGCATTGTCGCGAAACACCTCGACGGCCCGCGCCATCGCGCCGACTTCGTCGCGCCGGTGCGCGCCGCGAATGGCGGCGCCGAGGTCGCCGGCGGCCATGCGCGTCATCGTGCCGGCCATGTGCTGCAACGGCCGCGCGATGAAGAGATGGCTCAGCACGAATGCGGCGATCAGTGCCGCGGCTGTGCCAGCGGCCAGGGTCGCGACCGTGATCCGAAAAATCCAATCGCCGCGCTCGGCGGATTCGTCCTCGACCCTGCGCGCTTGGCCGCCAAGAATGTTGATCATGCGATTCATGTGCGCGATCACGTCGTCGCGCGCCGGGTCGAATTTCAGTTCGATGATGGTTTGCGCTTTCGACCGGTCGCCTGCCTGCACGGCGTCACGCAGCTCTCCCATCAGGCTCAGCGTGCGATCGAGCTTCTCGATGGTGACACGGACGTCTGCCTCGGCCGCTGGGTACTCGGTGACGACGCTGTGGAGCCTGCTTTTGGCGATGTCATATTCGCCCTTGATGTCGGCGGCAGCCTCCTTGACGTCGTTCGGATCTGAGGCCGCGAAAATTTTATAGGTGCCGACGCCGAACGATTCGATCGCGCTCTTTGCTTCAGCGAGCGCCAGCCGGGCCGGGGCGATGTGCTCGGACACCAGCGCGTTAAGACGGGTCAGTTCGTCGAGCCGCTGCAAACAGAACCAATTGGCGGCAATCGAGAGCAAGCCCAACACGGCAATGAGCAGGACCGCCTTCGCCGCGATGGGAAGCTGTAGCGGAAGAAATTTCGGCATGACGATTGCGATGGCTCTGTCACGCATTGTCTAAGCCACAATCATTCCCGGCGCGTTAATAAAGATGCCATTCGAAGATAAACCGCTGTCACAATCGCACGAAATCAGGTGCGAGCACGCGGGCTCGCTTGGCGTACGCTGTTGTTCCGATGCTACCGTTGCTGCATGCCACCGCACTCGTGCTGGTCACGGTCGGGAAGCTCGCGGGTCGGATGAGTTTCGGAGGTTTGGGCCCGGCGCGTTGGAGACGTGCGACACGCGCAGGTGGGGCGGCGCGGTTGTGGTCGGAGATTTGACAAGCCGGACACGGGCAGCGAAGAACGGTGGCCACCTAGCCACCGGGACGATCATGACCATAGAACGAAAACCGATAGCCTTCGGCGACTTGCGCGGCTGGATGAAGGCGCTCGACGCCGCCGGCGAGTTGCAGACGATCGACGCCGAGGTCGATTGGAATATCGAGCTCGGCACAATCGCGCGGATGGCGCAGGGTCCCGGCACCGGCCCGGCGCTTCTCTTCAACAACATCCGCGACTACGGCAAGAACGCGCGCGGCCAGCAGGTCTTTGCCGGCGCGCTGTCGAGCTATCGCCGCATCGCCATGATGATGGGGCTGCCGCCGGACACGCACCCGCGCGAACTGGTCACGCTCGGCCGCACCATTTTGACCGGCAGCATTCCGCCGAAGATCGTCGCCACCGGACCGGCCAAGGAGAACATCGTCAAGGGCGACGACATCGATCTCAACGACTTCCCGGTGCCGCAGTGGAATCGCGCCGACGGCGGCCGCTACATTCTCACTTACGGCGGCGTCGTTACCAAGGACCCCAACACCAACGTCATGAATGTCGGCGTCTATCGCGGCATGGTGGCCGGCAAGAACAAGATTCCGATGCTGACCTGGCGCGCGCAGCATGTGGGGCATCACGCCACCGCCTGGCAGCAGGCCGGCCATAACGAAATGCCGATCGCGGTCGCCATCGGCTGGGAGCCGTCGCTCGATTTCGTCGGCGGCGCGCCGGTGCCGAAAGGCCTGTGCGAATACGACGTCATCGGCGCCATCCGCGGCGCGCCGGTGGACTTGGTCAAATGCGAGACCGTCGATCTTTATGTGCCGGCGAGCGCCGAGATCGTCATTGAAGGCTTCATGAGCTTCGATCCGGCGACGTTCCTGCCGGAAGGGCCTTATGCGGAGTTCACCGGCTACATCGCCGGCGACCGCTCGCCGAAATCCGCTATCCGCGTCACCTGCGTCACCCACCGCACCAAACCGATCCTGCGCGGCACCATCGAAGGCACCATGCCGGGCAGCTATTCGGAGAACAGCGTCACCTCCTCGATCATGCGCGCCGCGACGGCGTGGAACGTGCTCGACCGCGCCGGCGTGCCGGGCGTCACCGGCGTGTGGTGCCCGCCGGTGCAGGCGGGCGTCAACGTCGTGGTGCAGGTCAAGCAGGCCTATCGCGGCGTCGCCAAGCAGGTCGCCAACGCGCTGTGGGGATCGTCGGCCGCGCATGTGCGCTACAAGCACGTCACCGTCGTCGACGACGACATCGACATTCACGATTACGCCGCGGTCGATTGGGCGATCGCGTTCCGCGTCAATGCCGGCGAGGACGACATCGTCATCATGCCGTCGACCTTCGGCGCCGGGCTCGATCCGTCGGTGCGCCGCCGCGACCGCAACGTCGCGCAATTCGGCACCGGCAAATGGCACCGCGTGCTGATCGACGCCACCATCAATCTCGACTATGACCCCGATCCCGATCTCGACGGTGCCCGCTTCCCGCCGACGGTGCGGCCGGCGCAGCAGGACATCGACGCCGTGATGGCGCGGTGGAGCGAGCTTGGATTGGATAAGCGGAAATCCTGAGCCGGTCATTCCCGCGACCCTCCGAAGCTCGCTATTACGAGCGTAGGAGGGTCGCGGGGACGAGACCGGTGCGATGCGCCTACAGCGCCGGCAATTGCGGCGTCTGGCCTTCCGGCAATTGCATGTCGAAAGCCGCGAGCAGCGCCGCGGTGACGGAGTAATTGCCCATCAGCAGCACCATCTCGACGAGCTTGCCCGGCGGGAAAATCTTTTTCACGCGCGCAAAGGCCTCCGAGGTCACTTTATGGTCGCCGAAAATCTGCCGGCCGAATTCGATAATCGCCGCATAGGTCTCGTCGAGACCCTGCGTGCTCTTACGGTGCTTGATGACGTCGATCACCTGCTGCGGCACGCCTTCCTTGGCGGCTTCCGGGGCGTGCGCGGCCCATTCGAATTGGCTATCCATCTCGCGCGCCACAGTGAGAATGACGACCTCGCGGATATTGGCGGGAAAGACCTCGAACCGCAGATATTCGTTGACTGCGTTACGCCCCTCGACCGTCTTGGGGCTATAAAGCTGGATTCCGGCAGGCCCGCGCAATCCCACGATCGACCTTTTGTTGCTGATGGCCCGGTCATAGGCGCGCTTGCCAACCTCGTCCAAGTCTTCGCGTTTGGGCAGCGGCAGGCGGAATCCGGATTGCGGGTCGATATCTGACGGCATCATTGTCTCCATGTGGACTCTCATGAGTGCGGTGTGAGCTTAGCGCGGGACACCGCGCTCGTCATTCCGGGACGCGGGCGAAGCCCGCGGGCCCGGAATCCATAACCACGGAGCGTGAGGTTTCGGGAGGCAGGCGCTAAGATCGGCTGAACAGGGATTATGGATTCCGGGTTCGCGCCTGTCATCGGGCCGGCCACTTCGGGCCGGACCCGTTGGCGCGCCCCGGAATGACGGGAGAGAGACGAGGGAGGATTGATGTTCGACAACTTCACCCGCACCGAGATCAAGACCAGCGGTGCGCGCATCGTCACCGTGCACGGCGGCAAGGGGCCGCCGCTCCTGCTCCTGCACGGCAATCCGTTCAGCCATCTGTCGTGGCATAAATTCGCGCCGCGGCTCGCCGAAGAGTTTATGGTCGTCGCCACCGACCTGCGCGGCTACGGCGATTCCGAAAAGCCGCCGGGCGGCGACAACCACGAGAACTATTCGTTTCGCGCCATGGCGCAGGACCAGGTCGAGGTCATGGAATCGCTCGGCCACAAGCGTTTTTTTGCCGCCGGCCACGACCGCGGCGGGCGCGTGCTGCACCGCATGTGTCTCGATCATCCGGACATGGTCGAACGCGCCGCCATCCTCGACATCCTGCCGCAGCATCATCTCCTCAACAACGTGACGCGCGCCTGGGGCACGTTTTCGTGGCACTGGTTCTTCATGATCCAGCCTTACGATTTTCCCGAGCATCTGATGAGCGCCGATCCCGATTTCTTCATCGAGAAGAAGCTCGCCAAGACCAAGCAGGGTTTGAGCTTCTTCGATCCGGCTGCACTCGCCGAATACAAGCGCCACTTCCGCAATCCGGCGACGATCCATGCCATGTGCGAGGACTATCGCGCCACCCACGGCATCGATCTCGACATGGACACCAAGGACTTCGCGGCCGGGCGCAAGATCACCTGCCCGCTCTTGCTGCTATGGGGCGCGACCGGCGGCGTCGGCCGCAACCACACACCGGGCCCGGGCGAAATCTGGAAGAATTATGCCGCCGACATCCACGGCGCCAAGGCGCTGCCTTGCGGCCATTATCTTTCCGAGGAAGCGCCGGAGGAAACCTATCGCGAGCTGCGCGATTTCTTCCGCGCATAGGAAGAGCGAGTGGCCAATAGCGAAGGCGGCGACCTGTTCGCTATTCGTCACTTACTATTCGCTTTCCCTGCTCAACTCGCCACCGGCGCCGGCTCGGCAAGAAAGTTCTTCATGGCGTACCACAGCAGGTGCCGGTTCTTGCCGATATCGGCCGCGTGTGCCGAGTGCGGCAGGATAACGAACTGGCGATCGCCGTTCGGCAGATGAAGAAAGAAGTCGATCAGATCTTCGTTGGTCGAGTTGCCGTCCCACTCGCCGCGCGTCATCAGCACCGGGCAAGTCACCTTGGTCGGATCGACCAGCGGCAGATTCGCGGCCATGTCGACATAGGTGCCGGACGGAATGGTGTCGCCGAATTTCATCTCGCCGGCGATGATCGCCTCCGCCACGGCCGGATCGTAAGCCTCGGCGTGCTTGTCGCGGGTAAAGATCGAGCGGATCATTGCGGCGTCGCGCTTGCGCCGCGGACTGGCGCGAAGCTCGGCGATACGGTCGCGCCGCCGTCCGATCTCGGCCGCGCCGGTACCTTTATATGTGAAGGCTGACAGCACCAGTCGGTCGACGTGCTCGGGCTCAGTCTGTGCATAAGCGCCGGCGCGAATGCCGCCCGATGAGGTGCCGAACATGTGCATCTTCTGCTGGCCGGTCTCCTGCATGATGACCGGAAATGCGGCCTTGAGATCCTCGACGCCGCTCGCGATATCGGAGCTGTTGCCGGAACTGCCGGAATGTCCGTAGCCGTCGTGATCCATGGTCCAGACGTCGTAACCGTAGCCGGCAAAGACATTCATCATGGAGTATTCGCCCTTGCCGGGCACGGTGAGGTCGTAGCTTGAGCGTGACGAGTTCGACGAGCCGTGGACCATGAACAGCACCGGCCGCGGCGGCTCGCCGGTCGTCGGTGGGCCGAGACGCTTGCGGTAGAGGTAGAGCTTGACGTCGCCCTTGTGAGCCCAATATTCGCCGCTCCAAATATCGGCCTGCGCGGCTGCCGCCGGGGTCGGCGCAGCCGCCGCTATCATTCCTGTAGCGAGCCCGGCGCCAAGGCCGATGCCCGCGCTCTTGATAACGGTCCGGCGTGCAATTGGGTGATCTGTCACGGTGCTGTCTCCCCGGTTCGTGCAGGTGCCGCGTTCTTGCGGCTTTTCCCCACCATAGCAGATCGCGCCGTCGCGGCGCAGGCAGGATGTGGCCAATCCGCGCGTGCGGATAAAGTCCGGCACGATACTCGCGCCCCCACACTACATCTGCTAGTGGGTGCGGGTCGCGCGGGGTGACAAGGCAGGACGGTCGATTAATGCGCAGGAAGCCGGTCCGGAGCGCGGAATGCTAAAAAAAATGCGCGGGACAGCCCACTTCTTCGACCGCAAGGTCGGCTGGAGCCGGATCGGGATCGCGCTAAGTCTCACCATCATCGCCGTCGCCGTCGTGGTGCTGTACCACATCTTGCGCGACATCGATCCGGACGAGCTTCTCGACGCGCTGGAGGCGACCGACTGGCGAACTTTGATCATCGCCGGTCTCTTCGTCACCGGCGGCTATCTGACCCTTACATTTTACGATCTGTTCGCGCTGCGCACGATCGGTCATCCGGAAATTCCCTATCGAATCGCGGCGCTCGGCGGTTTCACCAGCTACGCGGTCGGACACAATGTCGGCGCCAGCGTGTTTTCCGGTGGCGCGGTCCGCTACCGCATCTATTCCGACTGGGGACTGAGCGTTATTGAAGTCACCAAAATCTGCTTTGTCGCCGGGCTGACATTCTGGCTTGGCAACGCCACCGTACTCGGGCTTGGCGTTCTCTACGCGCCGCAGGCTGCGCGCGCGATTGACCAGCTCCCGCTGTGGTTCAATCGCGGGTTTGCGGTTGTCGTTCTCGCCCTGCTCGGCGCCTACGTCGCTTGGGTCTCGGCCAAGCCGCGTGTCATCGGCCGGGATGGTTGGCAGGTGACGCTGCCCGGCGGCATGTTGACGCTGGTTCAGATTACGATCGGCATCATCGATCTCGGTTGTTGCGCGGCGGCCATGTACATGCTGGTGCCGGACGAACCCAATCTTGGCTTCGTTACGGTCGCGGTGATCTTCGTCGCCGCGACGCTGCTCGGCTTTGCCAGCCACGCGCCCGGCGGACTCGGTGTGTTCGACGCCGCCATGATGATTGCGCTGTGGCAGTTCGACAAAGAAGACCTGCTTGCCGGGCTGCTGCTGTTCCGCCTGCTCTACTACATAATTCCGTTCGTCATCTCGCTGACCATCCTTGGCGTTCGGGAAATCATGATCAGCAGAACGGCCAGGCGCATCCCGCAGGCAACGGCGCCGCCGATGACGACGTCGAACGAATGCCTCCGACGGAAGTCCGATGCGTCCTGACCGGCGAGCCGAGACCGCTGCGACGCCGCTGACAAAACCGATGTCATGAGCTTGGCGATGAGCTTGAACGAAAATCGAGCAGGGATCGGACGGCGGCGATGGCGCGCGGCGCGCATCATCATCGTTGTCGCGGCGATCGTGTTCGCCGGGTTGGTGCTGCTCGGTGCACTTGCGGCAGCCTATGCGGTCGGAGGTTTTGGCATCGTGGCGGGCGCCGTTCTCCTGGTGACGCGCGCCGGCGATGCAAGCGGCCGCTCGGCACCGCCGATCGCCGCCGCGGATCACGGCAACGAGTCGCTCGGCCTCGTCGTTGCCGGCTTGCCCGACCCGTTCATCGCGCTCGACCGCGACGGCCGCGTGCTTGCGTTCAACGAGCGGGCGCGCGCGTTGGCGCCGGCGTTGCGGCAAGGCGAGCCGGTCTCGCTGGCGCTGCGGATGCCGGAACTCGCCGAGGCGATCGGCCGCGCCTCGGCGATTGGCGAAGAACAGCGCGTGCAATTCTCCGAGCGCGGCCCGCTCGATCGCTGGTTCGAGGCCATCGTGATGCCGCTCACGCGCACGGCCGGTGCGGCGAAGCCCGATCTGGTGCTGCTGACCTTTCACGATCTGACGCCGCTGCGGCGCGTCGAGGAGATGCGCGCCGATTTCGTCGCCAATGCCAGCCATGAATTGCGCACGCCGCTCGCTGCGCTGTCAGGTTTCATCGAGACCCTGCAGGGACCGGCGCGCGACGACGCCAAGGCGCGCGATCGCTTTCTTGCCATCATGCATGAACAGGCGCAGCGGATGGCGCGCCTGATTGATGATCTGCTGTCGCTGTCGCGTATCGAGCTCAACGCGCACCGACGCCCTGACACAGCGATCGATCTCGTCCCGATCGTTCGCCAGGTCGTTGACGGCCTCGAAACTCTCGCTCGTGATCGCGGCGTGGCGGTCAATGTAGAGACCGTCGATGCCCTGCCGATCTTCGGCGACCGCGACGAATTGGTGCGGGTTTTCGAAAACCTGATCGAGAATGCGCTGAAATATGGTGCATCCGGCAAGCGTGTCGATATTAGGCTGGCGGCCGGAACGTCGACCGATGATGAACCGGAAGCGCAGGTCAGTGTGCGCGACTACGGTCCCGGCATCGCGCCGGAACATCTGCCGCGGTTGACCGAGCGGTTCTATCGCGTCGATGTCACCGAGAGCCGTGCCCAGGGCGGAACCGGCTTGGGTCTCGCCCTCGTCAAGCACATTCTAAACCGTCATCGTGGCCGCTTGACCGTCGAAAGCGCGCCCGGCGCCGGCGCCACCTTCATTACGCATTTGCCCACCGTCGAAACCGCGCCGAGTTGACAAGTTGTCGCAGTTTCAATGACTTGGTCTGTCATCTCACTGTCATCCGGCGATCATAGAACAGTGACGTGCCGAACTTAACCATGCCAGCGCTGAGGGTCAGCACTGACAGGGCAATTCCCAACCAGCAGCACGTTGCATCGATAAGTCGATCAGGAAAATCGCCCCGAATGAGGGCGGGGAAGCTGGTGTGGATCGACGATCCGCGCCGCTCGAACTTTCACTTACAGGAGATACATCAGTGAAACATCTCAAAACGATTGCCGCCGTCGGCTTACTTGCCGCGTCGGTAGCGCCCGCATTTGCAGCCGACATCACCGGCGCCGGGTCCACCTTTGTCTACCCGGTGCTCGCCAAATGGGCGGATGTCTACAAGAAAGATACCGGCATCGGGCTGAACTATCAGTCGATCGGCTCCGGAGGCGGTATCAAGCAGATCACCGCAAAGACTGTGACGTTCGGCGCCTCCGACATGCCACTGACGCCGGAAGACGTCGCGAAGAACCACTTCGTGCAGTTTCCGATCATCAACGGTTCCGTCGTTCCGCTCTTGAATCTCCCTGGCATCAAGCCGGGCGAGGTTACTCTCGACGGCCCGACGATCGCGAAGATATTCCTTGGCGAAATCACCAAGTGGAATGATCCCGCAATCGCGAAGCTTAATCCCGGCGTCAAGCTGCCCGATATGGCGATTGCCGTCGTGCATCGTTCGGACGGCTCGGGTACCACCTTCATCTGGACCAACTATCTGTCGAAGGTCAGCCCGGAATGGAAGCAAAAGGTCGGTGAGAATACCGCCGTCGAATGGCCGGTGGGCATCGGCGCCAAGGGCAGTGAGGGCGTTTCCAACAACTCGGCGCAAACCGTGGGTTCGCTGGGTTATGTCGAATATGCCTACGCTAAACAGAACAACTTGACCTACGCCAAAATGGTCAACCATGCAGGCAAGACTGTTGCCCCGACGATGGAGGCCTTCCAGGCTGCCGCCTCCGGCGCCGATTGGACCAGCGCACCGGATTTCCATGTGATCATGACGGATGCGTCCGGCGACAAGTCGTGGCCCGTTGCTGGCTCGACCTTTATTCTGATGCAGCAGGTTCCGACCAGTGCGGCCGACTCGGCTGCAGCCCTCAAATTCTTCGATTGGGGCTACAAGAACGGCAAGCAGATGGCCAGCGACCTCGACTACGTCCCGATGCCGGATAGCGTCGTGGCTTTGATCGAGAAGACCTGGAAAGAAAAGATCAAGGCCGACGGTAAGCCGGTCTACTAAGGTCGATGGTGCGGAAAAGGCGTCGGCAAGGCGCCTTTTCCTTTTCTCCATCTGAATCGATGCGGCTTGTGCCAAAGCCGAAAGGTTGTTTGAGTAGTCCTCCGTCGTGACGAGGGGAGGACCGATGCAATTGCGGAGACAGCCAGTGGTCGATTTCGCGTTGTCCGACCAAGCAGTGTTGCCGGCTGACGCCCTTGCCCGCTTAAAGGCCCTCAGCCGATTACAACTGGGCGACACGGTCTTTCGCCATTTGACTCGCGCTGCCGCTATTGCGGTTTTATTGCTACTGAGCGGCGTCATTGTGTCGTTGATCGACGGTTCGCTTCCGGCGCTTCGCACCTTCGGCTTCGGCTTCCTGACCAGTCAGCGATGGAACCCGGTCACAGATAATTTCGGAGCTCTTCCTGCGATCTACGGCACCATCCTTACGTCGTTCATCGCCATGCTGATCGCCGTTCCCGTGGGGCTGTTGATTGCTTTCTTCCTCACCGAGCTTTGCCCGAAATGGCTGCGGCGGCCGATTGGCATCGCGATCGAGCTGCTCGCCGGCATTCCAAGCATTATCTACGGAATTTGGGGACTGTTTATATTCGCGCCGTTCCTGCAAGCGACATTGCAGCCGTTCTTGATCAACACGCTGGGCAACGTGCCCGGCATCGGGTCGCTGTTCGCCGGGCCGCCCTACGGCATCGGCATGCTGACCTCCGGACTGATCCTCGCCATCATGGTGCTGCCGTTCGTGACCTCGATCACGCGCGACGTGTTCGAGGCGGTGCCCGGTGTGCTGAAAGAAGCCGCCTATGGCCTCGGCTGCACAACCTGGGAGGTGGTGCGCAACGTGGTACTGCCCTATGCCCGGGTCGGCGTCATCGGCGGCGTTATGCTGGGACTTGGCCGTGCGCTTGGCGAGACCATGGCGGTCACGTTTGTCATTGGCAACGCCCACCGCATCTCGGCGTCGATCCTTGCGCCCGGCACGACCATTTCCGCCACCATCGCCAACGAATTCACCGAGGCGGTCGGCGACCTTTACACCTCAGCGCTGATCGCCCTGGGGCTGATCCTGTTTGTCATTACCTTCATCGTGCTCGCCATCGCGCGCTACATGCTGTTGCGCATCGAACGTCGGGTGGGCTGACGCCATGCCGAGCACGATCTCCGCCTCTCGCTATTCCAGCCGCCGCCGCCGCAACACGGTCGCGACGGGGCTGGCGCTCATGGCGACTGCTTTCGGCCTCGGATGGCTGGTGCTGATCCTGGGCGTACTGTTCTGGAAAGGTTTCAGCGGCCTATCGGTTGCGGTATTCACCGAAATGACGCCGCCGCCTGGCTCGGCAGGGGGGCTGCTTAATCCGATCTTCGGCAGCTTCGTCCTGACCCTCATAGCGGTGGCGATCGGCACGCCAATCGGAATACTCGCCGGCACTTACATGGCCGAGTACGGGCGCTACGATCGGCTGACCAGCGTGGTTCGATTCATCAACGACATACTGCTCAGTGCACCGTCGATCGTCGTCGGGCTTTTCATTTACGAAGTCATGGTCGCGCCGATGGGTCACTTCTCCGGCTGGGCGGGCGGCGTCGCGCTTGCCGTTCTCGTCATACCGGTGGTCGTGCGCACCACCGAAGACATGTTGACCCTGGTGCCGAATGCGTTGCGCGAGGCGGCGACTTCGATCGGCTTGCCGCGCTCTCTGACCATCAGGCGCATTTGCTACCGCGCGGCGCAGGCCGGCATGGTCACCGGTGTGCTGCTAGCGGTCGCCCGCATCAGCGGCGAGACCGCACCGCTGCTCTTCACCTCGCTGAACAATCAGTTCTGGAGCACCAACCTCAACCAGCCAGTATCGAGCCTACCGGTCGTCATCTTTCAATTCGCGCTCAGCCCGTACCACGACTGGCAGTCGTTGGCCTGGACCGGTGCTCTCATCATCACCATGGCGGTGCTTGCGCTGAGCATCACCGCGCGTGCTCTTGTCGCATCGGGAAAGCAGTCATGAACGACGCATCAGTCTCAGTACCCACCGTCGCGCACGCCCCCGTCGATCGTTCCACCCTGACCGACAAGGTGACGATCCGCGACCTCAATTTCTTTTACGGCGACACGCGGGCGCTGAAATCGATCAGTCTCTCGCTGTACCAAAACAAGGTCACCGCTTTCATTGGTCCCTCGGGCTGCGGCAAGTCGACCTTGTTGCGGGTGCTTAACCGGATGTACGACCTCTACCCGCACCAGCGCGCGACAGGCGAAGTCATGTTCGACGGCGACAACATTCTGTCGCCGCGCCAAGATCTCAATCTGCTGCGCGCGCGCATCGGCATGGTGTTCCAGAAGCCGACGCCCTTCCCGATGTCGATCTACGAAAACATCGCCTTTGGTATCCGCCTTTATGAGCGGCTGTCGAAATCCGAGATCGACGGCCGGGTCGAGACGTCGCTGCGGCGGGCCGCGCTGTGGGACGAGGTCAAGGACAAGCTCAATGCCAACGGGCAAAGCCTGTCGGGCGGACAGCAGCAGCGCCTGTGCATCGCGCGCACCGTCGCGGTGCGACCCGAGGTGATCCTGTTCGACGAACCGTGCTCGGCGCTCGACCCGATCTCCACTGCCAAGATCGAAGAACTGATCGACGAATTGACCGACGACTACACGATCGTGATCGTCACCCACAACATGCAGCAGGCGGCGCGCGTGTCGGAATTCACCGCCTTCATGTATCTCGGCGAACTGATCGAGTTCGACTCGACGAGCAAGATGTTCACTGCGCCGCACGATCAGCGCACCCAAGACTACATCACCGGCCGCTTCGGGTGATTGCCAGGGAAACCGTCATGACCGAGTACAACACCAGGCTCGACCACACCGCCAAGGCGTTCGACACCGACCTGCAGGAAATCATGCGCAAGGTCGCCGAAATGGGCGGCCTCGCCGAGCGGCAAATTTCGGACGCCGTCAACGCGCTGGTCGAGCGCGATACCGAACTCGCCGAGAGAGTTATCAGCGGCGATCTCATGATCGATACGATGCAGCACGATATCGAGGAAAAGGCGATCCTGACCATCGCGCGGCGGCAACCGATGGCCGTCGACCTCCGCGAGGTCGTCGGCGCCATGCGCATCTGCAACGACCTTGAGCGTATCGGCGATCACGCCAAGCATATCGGCAAACGTGTCGTCGCGCTCGACGGCGATTTCTACCCGCAAAAGCTCATTCGCGGTGTCGAGCACATGGCGACGCTGGTGCTGGCGCAGATCAAGCAGGTGCTCGATTCCTATGCTAGCCGCAATCTTCAGGCCGCGCTCGCGGTGTGGAAAGGCGACGAAGAAGTCGATGCGATTTGCACCTCGCTGTTCCGCGAACTCCTCACCTATATGATGGAGGACCCGCGAAACATCACGTTCTGCATGCACCTGATGTTTTCGGCCAAGGATATCGAGCGCATGGGTGACCACGCCACCAACATCGCCGAGACCGTCTATTACATGATCGAAGGACGCCCCATTACCGACCAGCGGCCCAAAGGCGACACCACGAGTTTCCCCGCGGCGCTGTTGCAGAAATAGGAGCCCCGGGATGGGAGCCAACATCCTGATCGTCGAGGACGAGGAGCCGCTGACGACGCTCTTGCGCTACAACCTCGAGGCCGAAGGCTACGAGGTTGATGCCGTTACCCGCGGCGATGAAGCCGACACCCGCCTCAAGGAGTCCGCACCCGACCTCATCGTGCTCGACTGGATGCTGCCGGGTCTGTCCGGCATCGAGCTGTGCCGGCGGTTGCGAACCCGGCCGCAGACCCAGGCGCTGCCGATCATCATGCTCACGGCGCGCGGCGAGGAAAGCGAACGCGTGCGCGGGCTCGCGACCGGCGCCGACGACTATATCGTCAAGCCGTTCTCAGTGCCGGAACTGCTGGCGCGCATCCGCGCGTTGCTGCGCCGCGCCAGTCCCGAGCGCGTGGCGATGGTGCTGACGATCGGCGACCTCGAGCTCGATCGCGAAAAGAAGCGCGTATCGCGCTCAAGCCGAGCGGTCGATCTTGGGCCGACCGAATTTCGCCTGCTCGAATTCCTGATGGAGCGCCCGGGCCGGGTGTTCTCACGCGAGCAACTGCTCGACGGAGTCTGGGGCAGCGACGTCTACATCGACGAGCGTACGGTGGACGTCCATGTCGGCCGCCTGCGCAAAGCGCTCAATCGCGGCCATGCGGTCGATCCGATCCGCACCGTGCGCGGCGCCGGCTATTCACTCGACGATCGCTTCGGCAAGGCCTCTTAGGGTAGGGGTCCCGGCGCCGACACTAACGAGGCGGCCGGAAGGCCGCCCTAGGGTGGGATCGCAATCAGGCAATTCAAGTCAGCGCTGCGGACGCCGGTCGCGGCGACGGTCGGTCGCCGGCTGATAGGCAACGCGCGAGTGATAGGCGCAATAGGGCAATCCCGTCACGGTATTGCCGCCGCAGAAGAAGAAGTCGCCGCTGCCCGGGTCGCCGACCGGCCAGCGACAGGTCTGCTCGTTGAGTTCCAGAAGCGTGCGGCGCTGGCCGATCGGAATGACGTTCTCGATCAGCTCGGGCTCGGCCTCGACTTCCAGCTCATAGGCGTGGGCGAGCGCAGTATTGCCCCGGATCGCGCCGCGCCCGATGCGCAGCATGTGCGAAGGCGAACGCGCCTTGCGCGGACGCGGCGCACCGGAGCTCGTGCTCTTGGCACGGCCCGAGAGGCCCAGGCGATGCACCTTGCCGATCACGGCGTTGCGCGTAATGCCGCCGAGCTCGGCCGCGATCTGACTCGCAGACAGACCGTCGGACCACAGCTTCTTGAGCAGTTCGACGCGCTCGTCGGTCCACGACATGCTCAATCCTCCTCACAAGCGCGGGCAAAAATTTGACGGAATCCCCCATCGAGCCAGGAGGCGCATAGCCGCCCAACACGCACGCTTGACCTAAACGCTCGAGAGATCTGTCCGCCGCACGAGATGTCGTACTTGACAAGCAAAAGGCTACAATATGGCGGGAGTCGGGCGCAAGAGTCGCGCAACTTGCGTCCACACATTCCTGCCCGATGTGGATGATTCGGAACAAAACGGAGTCGCGGACGACAAAACGGATTCCCGTACAGCCACTTACGACGTGTTGACAGGGCGCCGCGTCCAAATAGAATAGTTAATGTGCCGCCCAGAGAGGCGGCACATTTCGTTTTTGGCCGCGCCGATTTAGTGCTGCGCGGCGGCCCCGGGCTCGACCGTGACTTCGCATCTGATGCCGACCTTCGCCCGCGTGGACCTCGCCTTCGAGCGGGGCGAAGGCGCTTGGCTCTACGCGACCAACGGCGAGCGCTATCTCGACTTCTGCTGCGGCGTCGCGGTGAATGCGCTCGGCCACGGCCACCCGCAGCTTGTCGCAGCGCTCAGCGAGCAGGTGCACAAGATTTGGCACGTCTCCAACCTTTACCAGATCCCGGAAGCGGAGCGCGCCGCGGCGCGGCTATGCGAGGCGAGCTTCGCCGATGAAGTCTTCTTTGCCAATTCCGGCGCCGAAGCCATGGAATGCGCGATCAAGACGACGCGCAAATACCAGTCGGCGAACGGCGCGCCGGAGCGGTATCGCATCATCACCTTCGAAGGCGCCTTTCACGGCCGCACGCTGGCGACGCTCGCCGCCGGCGGGCAGAAGAAATATCTCGACGGCTTCGGGCCCGTCGTTGACGGCTTCGATCAAGTTCCATTCGGCGATCTCGATGCGGTCAAACGCGCCATCGGGCCGCATACGGCCGGCATCCTGATCGAGCCGATCATGGGCGAAGGCGGGGTGCGCGTCGTCGAGCCGTCATTCCTCAAGGCGCTGCGGGAGCTGTGCGACCGGCACGGCCTGCTTCTGGTCTTCGACGAGGTTCAGACCGGAATGGGACGCACCGGCGAATTGTTCTGCTACCAGCGCACCGGGGTCACTCCAGACGTCATGGCGCTCGCCAAAGCGCTCGGCGGCGGCTTCCCGGTCGGCGCGTGCCTGGCGACGCGTGAGGCGGCGAAAGGCATGACGCCCGGCACCCACGGCTCGACCTTCGGCTTCAATCCGCTGGCCATGAGCGCCACCAATGCGGTGCTCGATGTGATGCTCGCGCCGGGCTTCTTTGACGGCCTCAAGCGCAAAGCGCTTTTGTTCAAGCAGCGGCTTGCCGAGATCAAGGATCGCTATCCTGGGCTGATCGCTGAAGTTCGCGGCGAAGGGTTCCTGATCGGCTTGCGGGCGCTTGTGCCGGCCGGCGAGCTTGTCGATGCGCTGCGCGAGGAGAAGGTGATCACGGTCTCGGCCGGCGACAATGTGGTGCGCCTGCTGCCGCCGCTGATCGTGAGCGAGCAGGAAATCGCCGAAGGCGTCGCGCGGCTCGACCGGGCCTGCGCGCGGCTCGCCAAGAAGTCCCCGACCCAGCCTTCCCCCATGAACGGGGGAGGGAAGGGAGTGGGCAAGGCCGAGGCGGCGCGATGAGCGTTCGCCACTTCCTGGACCTGATCGATATACCGGCCGGTGAGCTGCGGGGCATGATCGAGGCTGCGCGCGCCCTCAAGGCCAAAGGCAAGGGCCCGAGCGTAGGTCGTCCGCTCGCCGGCAAGACCCTGGCAATGATCTTCGAGCGGCCATCGACGCGGACCCGCGTGTCGTTCGAGGTTGCCATGCGTCAGCTCGGCGGCGACACCATCCTGCTCACTGCCGAGGAAATGCAGCTTGGTCGCGGCGAGACGCTGGCCGATACCGCGCGGGTGCTGTCGCGCTACATCGACGCCATCATGATCCGCACGCTCAACGCGGACGATGTCGCCGAGCTCGCGCGCTATGCCACTGTGCCGGTGATCAACGGCCTGACGCGGCGCTCGCATCCGTGCCAAGTGATGGCCGACGTCATGACTTTCGAGGAACATCGCGGCCCCATCCGCGGCTGCACCGTGGCGTGGACCGGCGACGCCAACAACGTGCTGGCCTCGTGGATGCAGGCCGCCGAGCGGTTCAACTTTCAACTGCGCGTCGCCACGCCGCCGGAGCTGGCGCCCAAGAAATCGCTGACGGACTGGATCAAGTCCTCCGGCGCGGCGATCCGCGTCGGCACCGATCCCGAGGAGGCCGTGAAGGACGCCGACTGCGTCGTCACCGACACTTGGGTGTCCATGGGCGACCGCAACGGCGCCCGTCGCCATAATCTGCTCAAGCCCTACCAGGTCAACGCCAGGCTCATGGGGCGAGCCAAGCCTGACGCCTTGTTCATGCACTGCCTGCCGGCGCATCGCGGCGAGGAGGTCACCGACGAGGTGATCGACGGGCCGCATTCCGTGGTCTTCGACGAGGCCGAAAACCGGCTTCATGCCCAAAAGGGCATACTGACCTGGTGCCTCGAGGCGAGCGGCGGTTGAAAATCCGCCGTTGCGGGCGAGACCTCACAATCAAGGCCGTCATCACCTATATTGGGGCGCGATGAACGATCCCGACTTCGCCATTCCGGTCCGCGAGCCGGCGCAAACCGGCCGCGACGACACGATCTTGCCGTTCGCCGTCAAGGCGCTCGATTTGCGCGGCCGCATCGTGCGGCTCGGCGCTGCGGTCGATACCGTCCTGACCAGTCACGACTATCCGCCGCCGGTCGCCAAGATTCTCGGCGAGGCGATCGTGCTCACGACCATGCTGGGATCGGCCCTCAAGTTCGAAGGTCGCTTCATCCTGCAAACCCAGACCGACGGGCCGGTGCGCATGCTGGTCGTCGATTTCACCTCGCCCGGTAACGTGCGGGCCTGCGCCCGTTTCGACGCCGAGCGCGTCGCTGCCGCGATTGCCGCCGGAGAAGCCGAAGCGGGAAAGCTCCTCGGCCACGGTCATCTCGCCATGACCATCGACCAAGGCCCAGACATGAGCCGTTATCAGGGCCTGGTGCCGCTCGAGGGCGGCGACCTTGAGCAAGCCGCGCACGAATATTTCTCGCGATCGGAACAGATTCCGACCCGCGTGCGTCTCGCCGTCGGCGAAGAATTCCGCGCCGGCGAAAACGGTGCGGAGCGGCAGTGGCGCGCCGGCGGCATCCTGCTTCAATTCCTGCCCAGTTCAGCGGAGCGCGCCCAGCAAGCCGATCTCGATCCGGGTGACGCGCCCCCCGGGACCGTGCCTCATGTCATCGCGGAAGATGAGGCCTGGGTGGAGGGCCGCTCGCTCGTCGCAACAGTGAACGATATCGAATTGCTCGACCCTGCGCTGTCGAGCGAGCGCTTGGCTTATCGGCTGTTTCACGAGCGCGGCGTGCGCGTTTTCCGCGCCGCGCCGGTCGTTGCGCAATGTTCGTGCTCGCGCCAGAACGTCGAGAACATGCTGCGAAGCTTTTCGCAGGCGGATCGCGAAGACATGGTCGAGAACGGCCGGATCACCGTCACCTGCGAATTTTGCAGTTCGACCTACGTTTTCGCGCCTGACGAGATCGCAGCCGAGCCTACGCCAGCGGCGTAGCGCGCCCGGCTTTCAGTTGCGGCGCGTATCGAACGGACCGAAAAACGGACCAAAAGGCCCATCAGACTGTTCCGGTCCGTATCCGAGCGCTGCGACGGTTTGCTGCTGGTCGCGCTGGCGCGCCAGCATTCTGAGCTTCTTGTCCCGTGCCAGTTTCGCCTCGTTAAGCATCTTGCCGGTGGTGCCCGCTGCTAAGCGCTCGATTGCGTCTTCGGCGACTTTTGAAGTCGCCGCATCGACGTCGCCCGCATACCCGGCAGTTTTCTCCGGCTCCTTCGCTTGCGCGATCGCCGGCATCGGGTAGTGCTGCGGCCTGGGCCGGTATATTTCGGTGGAGCCGAGAAACGAATTCAAAAGCATCATCAGAAAAACCAGAGCCGTCACCATCGAGGTGACGTATCCGATCAAGGCAAACGCCATCGCAACACTCCAGAACCCGGCTTAGCGGCCCAAAAGCGACCGCGCGCGCATCGCGAAACCCTGGGACAACTTTTATTTAAGTCGCCGTCATTCTCAACGCACTGACCTGCAGCGTGTTCCCACCCCTTGGACGCAAGATGAGCCGTTCCGGTTCAATATTTTCAAAAAGCGGCCCGCGGCCCCAGGCGCAGCGTCATGCACCAAATTCGGAACAAAACAGCAGGCGCGGCCATTGACCCCGCGGAATCAAACCGGAGGCGATCAAATGAGCAAGATTCTTATTGGTGTTGCGACAGCTTCGCTGTGGTTCGTATTTTCGCACGCCGCCAACGCTGAGCGCGTTTGTAAGCAGGTCTGTGACCACGGCGCGTGCGTATCAAAGTGCGTCGAGCATTCCGACGATCGGGCTGTGATCGTGCACGAACATGATGGTTATCGACGACCAGCTCCGGGCGTCGACATTCACGCTCCCGGCGTCGGCGTGGACATTCATTAGCGCTCCGAGAGGAAGGGTCCCTTAGAGCAGAGCAAAGTCGGCATTTCCGTGTTGCGGTCCGGTTCGCGTATCCTGATCTTCCAGAACCGGCCGCGACCGCCGTGATTCATCCCTGCGCAAGACGATCCGCGAGATATGATCGTGCAGCGCCTTGGGCGAAACCGGCTTTACCAGCAATTCCTCGGCGCCCGATTCGCGCACGGCGAGCGTCGCGGTCTTGGTCAGATAGCCTGACAGGACGATGACGGGAATCTTCTGCGCCGGCGACATCGGCGCCTTCATCACGCTGATGAAACGCGCGCCGTCGAACACCGGCATGACCAGATCGGTGATGATGATGCTCGGCCTGAAGGCGCGCACCTGTTCCAGCGCCTCGGCTCCGTTGGCGGATTCGTAGATTTCCCTGCTGCCAAATCCACCCAGCATCGAGCGGATCATTCGCCGGGCATACGGCTGATCGTCGATGATCAGAAAGCTTATCATCGAAAAGTCGAGCCGAGCCGATGGGCGATACACGGAAACCTGCGTGAGTTGAGAGGCGAACGCTGCGGACAATAGCCTCAGCCGGTTTCCGGGCCGTGAACGACGGGGGGTTCTCGCGGCACGTCGAGGTCGACAAGGATGCTCGCGACCAGGGCCTTCGCCTTTGTGAGCGATTCGCGGATGCGGTCCTTGCCGGGCGAGTTGGGCCCGGTCAGAAGCATCGACTCTTGCGCATCGAGAGCTCGTTGCAGAGACTGCAGCTTCTCGAACACGGCGCTCTTTTCGGCATCCGCGGAGTGAAACTGCAGCGTCCTTTTGAGGAAGAGCAGGGCGTCGGAGTCTGAAGCTAGCGGTGACTGATCGATCGTATTCCTGTTCGCCGACTGCGACACTGCACTGTCCCTTACGCCTGCGCCTTCGCACCCGCCAGGGTCGCCGCCGCCGCGCGCGTTGCCGTGATATCGCACTTTTCTAACGCGTGGCGGGCGCCAAAGCGGATTGCGGCGTCAGTGATTGCCTGACGTCTTAACCGTCGGTTTACCCTGCGCGAGCGGAGCTAGAGATCCAGCCAGCCCTGGCCGGACGCGTAGCGAACCAGCTCCGCGCGCGTTTTCAGCCCGAGTTTCTCGAGACCGCGCGCCTTGTAGGTCTCGACGGATTTCACGCCGACGTCGAGGCGTGAGGCGATCTCCTTATTGGTGAAGCCGAGCGCCGCCAACTTCAGCACCTCCGTCTCGCGATCGGTCAAGGCCGGGGCCTCGCTCTTGCTCGCCGAAGGCCGCGCCGAAGATCGCTTGGCGGAAAACACTCGCCCGGCGATCGCGGGATCGATGTAGAGTCCTCCAACCATGACGGCGCGAATAGCCTGGACCAGGTTTTCGGCAGCCGAGCGCTTGAGCACATAGCCCTGCACGCCTGCCTCGAGAGCCTGGTTGAGATAAGCGCGATCCTCGTGGAGCGTCAGCACCAACAGACGCAACGTCGGCATGTCGGCGGCGAGGCGGCGGCTGAGCACGATGCCGTTGAGCTCCGGCATCGATATATCGAGGACAGCGACGTCGGGGCGCTTCTCGCGGATGAGCTTGAGCGCCGCCAGACCGCTGCTGGCTTCGCCCAGCAGCTCGAAATCGGGTTCGGCGCGGACCAGATTGCGCAAGCCATTGAGCACGATCGGATGATCGTCGGCCAGAACGATGCGGACCTTTCGCGTCACGCAGCCGGCCTTCGGCTATCGAGCGGAATGCGTGCGAAAATCGTGGTGCCTGCGCCCATGGCGGATTCGATTTCGAGCGTGCCGCCGATCAGCAACAGCCGCTCGCGCATGCCGTCGAGGCCAAGGCCCCCGTAGGCGCCCGTCCTTGCCGCCACGGCGTTGAGGTCGAAGCCGCAGCCGTTATCCTCGACGATCACCTGAAGTGTATCGCTGTCGCGACGGATGACGACGCTGACGGTCGATGGCTGTCGCGCGTGTTTGACGACGTTGGTCAGGGCTTCCTGCACGATGCGATAGACAGCTGAGCCGATCTCGCTCGGCACCTCATCGAGGTTCGGATCGTCGCAGTGAAAATCGACCTCGGTGCCGCATTGTTCCCCCCAATCGTCGATATGGCTCGCCACCGCCTTCTGCAGCCCGAGCTCGTCGATCGACGGCGGCCGCAATTCCCAGGCGATGCGGTGCAACGTCTTGCCCATGTCCTCCATTCGCTTGCGCACCTGCTGCAAGCGCTGACGCGCCACGCCCTGGGTCAGCGGATCGATGGCGCTGAGCTCCAGAATGGCGCCGACGACGTCCTGCCCGGCCTGATCGTGCAGCTCATAGGACAGACGCAGCCGTTCCTTCTCCTCGACGATGGACAGGTGGCGGTGCAAGCCGGTCACCATGTTGGACTGCCGCTCGCTTTCGATCTTCAGTTGCGCGTTGGCGAGCGACAGATCGTTCAAAAGCCGGTCACGCTCCGCAAGCAGCGCGGCGATCGGCAAGGACCACAGCGATGTGACGGCCATGAGAATCTGAAACGCCAGGACACGCTCCGACAGCTCAACCTGCGTCAGAACCGGCCGGCCGATTTCAAAGACGACAAAGGCACTGCTGATCAAGGCGACCAGCAACGTCGCCATCGTGGCGCCGATCAGCCCGAAGCGGAGCGTCGCCAGCAGAATTGCCGGTGCGATGAGGAAAACGAAGGGTCGAAAATATGAGCCGCAGACGGTGATGGCGATCACCGACATGAAGATGAGCAAGGCTTCCCTGTAACGCTCGTGAAAATGCAGGCGCTTCCAGTCGCTGGACGTGATGCTGATCAGAAACGGCGTAACGATGATCATGCCCAGTGCGTGCGCCGGATAGCATTGCAGCCAGAGGGTGGACCAGGGCTCGCTGTGCGCCGATCCGAGCGTCATGGCGGTGACGATGGCCGTCGGCAACGGCGCAATGCCGCCGGCGACTGCGATGAAAATCAACAAGCCTTTGAAGCAGGTCAGGTTGGACACGTCGACTTTCAGCGCCGTCAGCAGTCCGAGCGCGAGCAGCGCTTCAAGGACATCGGCGAGGCTGAGGATCACCGCCACCGCGGGATCCTGTCCCCCAGCCATATTCGCCAGTGCGACCGCGATGCCGCCGCCGAGCAGGATCGAGCCGTAGTGACTGCGACTGCGCCTGCA
>DATJYT010000092.1:0-2301 GCA_035499475.1 Xanthobacteraceae bacterium
CACAGCGCACACTACAAATCCGGTGCCGCTGGTGCTGCTCGGCGCGCGCAACCGCGCGCTCGTCGCCGAAGGCCGCCTCGCCGACATCGCGCCGACGCTGCTCGAGCTCATGGAATTGCCGAAGCCGAAGGAAATGACCGGGACGTCGCTGCTGGCCGGTTAGCCCGTTGGGCCAGGCACAGGCTGCCATGGCGCCGCCATCATTTCGATGCGCTCTCCCGCATCAACTTGCGCGCCATGAGCCCGGCGGCGACAAAGCAAAGCGTGCCGGCCGTGGCCAGGATAAAGGGCAGCGTCATGCTCGAATCTTCGCCGGGCGACGGCTCCGCCACGGCGAATTCATGGGCGCCGATCAGGCCGATAAAGCCGAGCGCAATAAGCGCGTAGATGATGCGCTTCTTCTTGGCGGCTGCTTGCGGACTCATCGAGACGGACGCCCCTTAGGGATTGAATTGCGAGCTACGCTACCGCGCAAGGCGCGCAGCGTCACTCCGGCTTGATGCCGGCGGAAGCGATCACCTTGGCCCACTTCTCGGTGTCGGCGGCAATGAGCTTGCCGAAGTCGGCGGCCGAGCCAGCAAGCACCGTGCCGCCGAGATCGATGATCCGTGCCTTGATCTTGGAATCGGCGAGAGCCGCGTTGATCTCGTGGTTCAGCTTTTCGACGATGTCGGCCGATGTCCCCGCCGGGGCGGCTAATCCGGTCCAGTAGCTCGCCTCGTAACCCGGCACGAACTCGGCCACAGTCGGAACATCGGGCAACGCCTCGCAGCGCACCGCCGTCGTCACCGCCAGCGCCCGCAGCTTGCTGGACCTGATCAGCGCAAGTGAATTGGTCAGGACGTCGAAGAGCACCTGCACCCGGCCGCCGAGCAAATCGGCCACGGCGGGCGGCCCGCCGCGATACGGCACGTGCAGCAGGTCGACGCCCGCCATCATCTTGAACAATTCGCCGGCCACATGCCCCGACGTCCCGATACCTGCCGACGCCATGGCGAGCTTGCCCGGATTGGCCTTCGCGTAAGCGATGAATTCGGGGACGGTCTTGGCCGGAAATTCCGGATTCACCACCATGACGTCGGGCAGACGGACGATGCTCGCGACCGGCGCGATGTCGCGAATGAAATTGTAATTGAGCTTGTCGTAGAGGCTCGCGTTGATGGCGTTCGGCGAGCCGGCCGCGAGCAGCGTATAACCGTCCGCGGCCGAACGCACGACGGCTTCGGTAGCCAGATTGCTGCTTGCGCCAGGCTTGTCCTCGACGACGACCGGTTGACCGAGGTGGTCCTGCAGCCACTGACCGACGAGGCGCGTGAGAATGTCGGGCGTGCCGCCAGCCGGAAATCCGACGAGGATGCGTATCGGCCGCGACGGATAAGTTTGTGCCGGCGCGTTGCGTGCAAGAACCGGCAACGCCGCAGCGCCGACAGCGAGATGCAGGAATTGTCTACGAATCATAAATCTCATGACAGCTAACGGCGCGACGCAGTCTCCTTGTTCAGCCGCAGCGCCATCATGGCGGCGGCAAAGATGCAGGCCAGGAAAATCGCCGTCAGCAATATCGCCAACAGGCCTTTGCTGGGCGCGAAATAGCCGACCGTATTGGAACCGATAAACGCGGCAACGCCGATGCCGGCGATGATATAAATGCGCGTCTTGCGCGCCGCGAATTGTTCCGGCGTCATGGCCATTCTCTAGATTTCCGCAACGCCGAGAACGTCCGCCATCGCGTAAAGTCCGGGCTTCTGATCGCGCGCCCATAGCGCCGCCTTGAGCGCGCCGCGCGCGAAGATCATCCGGTCTTCGGCGCGGTGTGTCAGCTCCACGCGCTCGGCCGGCCCGGCAAAGGTGACGATATGCTCACCGACCACGGTGCCGCCGCGCAGCGACGCAAAGCCGATATCGCCCGCATGGCGCGCGCCAGTCATGCCGTCGCGGCCGCGGATCGAATGCTGCTTGAGATCGATACCGCGGCCTTCCGCCGCCGCGCGGCCGAGCATTAGCGCGGTGCCGGAAGGCGCGTCGATCTTCTTGTTGTGGTGCATTTCCAGGATTTCGATGTCGTAATCGTCGTCGAGCGTCTTCGCCACGCGCTTGACCAGCGCGGCCAGCAGATTGACGCCCATGCTGAAGTTGCCCGACTTGACGATCCTGGCGCGGCCCGCCGCCTCGGCGATGACGGCGTCTTCCTCGGCGGAATGGCCGGTGGTGCCGATGACGTGCACCAACCCCGCGGCCGCCGTGAGCTCGGCGAAGGCGAGCGTGGCGGCCGGGATGGTGAACTCGATCAAGCCGTCGGCC
>DATJYT010000093.1:0-5152 GCA_035499475.1 Xanthobacteraceae bacterium
CGGCTTGCCGGCGATCGCGGCGTTTAGAAGCTTGGCGTAGGTTTTCGGCAGCGTCGCCGGATCCTCGCCGATATTGGCGACCTGGCGGCGCAGTTCCGGGTCGCACAGATAGGCGAGATTGACTTCGTCGATTTGCAGATAGCGGCACCCTGCCGCTGCAAGATCGCGGATTTCCGCGCGGTAGACACCCGCCAAATCCTCGTAGAACGCGTCCATCTCCGGATAGGCCTGCGCGTCAATCGCCTCGCGGCCGCCGCGAAAGTGCACGATGCTTGGCGACGGGATTGTGATCTTCGGCATCGCCTTGGCGATCGAGACCAAAAACTTGAAGTCGTCGACGAAGATGCCGCTCGGCCGCGACAGCTTGCCGGCGACCCGTAGCGACGGCGGGGTGTGATCGCGGGTGCCGGCGGCCGAGTGGAATCGCACCGTCAGCTTCGATTCCATCGGCTTGACGTTGCCGATCTTGAGCAGGAAATCGCGCTGCCAGGAAAAACGATTGAACTCGCCGTCGGTCACGAGCTTGAGCCCGACATCCTCCTGCATGCGCACGACGCCGCGGATGGCGTCGTGCTGGATGCGGGTGAGCTCTGCCGGTGGGATGTCGCCCTTCTCCGCCGCCCCGCGCGCGTTAATCAAAGCGTCGGGCCGGATCAGGCTGCCGACATGATCGGCGCGAAAGGGCGGTCTGGTGCGTTCCTGCATGGGTCGTTTGTCCTTCAGCCGTTTTCCTGGTCATGCCATCCGTGTAAAAGGATGGCAATGATCCGATGAGGTTTCCCATGGCTACCGAGGCTTCGGTTCCGCAGGCATTAGGTTACGTCGGCGTTCGCGCCAAGGATTTGGGCGACTGGGCGCGTTACGGCACCGGCCTGCTCGGCTTGCAGCGCGTCGACAAGTCGCGCTCGACGCTCGCCTTTCGCATGGACGACCGCAAGCAACGCATCATCGTCGACGCCGACGGCGGCGAGGGTATCGGCTTCTTTGGCTGGGAGGCCGCGGACGCCGCGGCGCTTGATGCCATTGCCGCACACCTGGAGAGAAACGAGATCAAAGTCGCGCGCGGCGCCCGCGCACTTGCGGATGAGCGCCAGGTGAAAGACCTGATCGTGCTCAACGATCCGCTCGGCAACCGGCTCGAGATTTTTCACGGCGCCGCGACCACGACCGAACCGTTCAAGCCTGGCCGCTCCATCTCCGGCTTCCGCACCGGCCCGCTCGGCCTCGGACACGTCGTGCTCAATGTCGATACCCGCGAGACCATCGACCGGCTGATGGCGTTCTATCGCGGCATCCTCGGCTTCCGCCTGACCGATTATTACGACCATCCTTTCGTCGCGCGCTTTCTCCATCTCAATCCGCGCCATCACAGCCTGGCGTTCATCCAGACCGGCACGAACGCCGTCCATCACATCATGATGGAGCTCTACAGCTTCGACGACGTCGGCCAGGCCTACGATCTGGCGCTGGGCGAGGAAGGCCGGATCGGCGTGACGCTCGGCCGGCACACCAGCGATTTCATCACCTCGTTCTATAGCTGGTCGCCGTCGGCCTTCATGGTCGAGTACGGCTGGGGTGCGCGCTCGATCGACGTCGCCGCCTGGCAGGCAAGCGAGCGCAAGGAAGGCCCAAGCATGTGGGGCCACGACCGCACCTGGCTCTCCAAGGAAGACAGCGCCAAAGCCCGTGCGCTGCGGCTCAAGAACGCAGCCGACGGCTTCCGCCGCCCCGTGCAGGTAATGGAAGGCAATTACGAAGTCATGGCCGGCGTGTGCCCGTGGTGGGACAGCCTGAAATCGCGATCGGCTTAATGGACGCGCATTCCGGCGCGGACAATGTCCACACGCGCGCCATCGCCGCTTTCGTTTCCGGCCTGACTTACGAGAAAATCCCCGCCGCGGTGCGCGAGCGGATCAAGCTGCTCATTCTCGATTCACTCGGCTGCGCGATCTATGGCGCCCATCTCGAATGGTGCCGCATCTTGCGCGGAACGCTGCAGTCTCTCGACACGACGCGCACGACGTCGGTCTGGGGCACGGATGCGCGGCTTTCGTCGGACCATGCGGCGCTGGTCAACGGCACGCAGGTGCAGGGCTTCGAGCTCGACGACGTGCATCGCAAGGCCGTGCTTCATGTCGGCGCCGTTACGCTGCCGGCGCTGATTGCCGTTGCCGAGAGCCACGCGCGGCTTTCCGGGCGCGACTTTCTCACCGCAGCCGTCGCCGGCTACGAGATCGGCCCCCGCGTCGGCCTCTGCATGGGCCAGGAGCATATTGCACAGGGCTGGCATTCGGGCGCGACGGTCGGCATTTTCTCGGCCGCGGCCGGCGCGGCACGCGCATTGTCGCTTTCGCCGGAAGAAACCGTGCATGCGCTGGGCATCGCCGGCACCCAATCATCGGGACTGATGGCGGCGCAATACGGCGCCATGGTCAAGCGCATGCATGCCGGGCGCGCCGCGCAAAGCGGACTCTACGGCGCGCTGTTAGCGAGCAATGGCTTCACCGGCATTGTCGACGTGTTCGAGGCGCCCTATGGGGGCTTCTGCACAACATTTTCGCGCTCGCACGATCGTTTCAATCTCGACGAGCTGAGCGCAGGCCTCGGCGAGCGCTTCGAGACCATGCGGATTTCGCTGAAGTTCTATTCCTGCGTCGGCAGCAACCACACGACACTCGATGCGATCCGCGCCATTCGCGAGCGCCGGCCGTTCGAGATCGACGATATCGAGAAGATCGTTGTCCATGGCTCGCAGGTTACGGTCGATCACGCCGGCTGGCCCTACAAGCCTCAAGGTCTGACCTCGGCCCAGCTCAACCTGCCGTTCTGCGTCGCCACGCTGCTCATCGAGGGCGATGTGTTCGTCGATGAGTTCACTCCGGACTGCGTCGATGACGAGGCGCGAATCGCGCTTTCGCGCCGGGTGAAGGTCGTCGAAGATCCAGCCATAACGCAGCTTGGCGCCGGCTACCGGCACAAAGTTCGCGTCGACGTGCATTTCCACGATGGCTCGACGCAAAGCGAGACGCGCGAGGCACCACGCGGCAGCGAGCAATCCTTCGCCAGTGCCGCTGACATCATCGAGAAATTCCGCAAGCTGACGCGCGGCCTCATGGCCGCGAAACAGCAGGATGCACTGGTGGAAGCCCTGCTCGGCCTGGACGAACTCACCGACAGCCAGTCGTTGATTGAGTTATTGCGTGTTGTCGCCTAAGGTCGCTTGACATGAGCAGCGAGACACTCGAATTCGGCGTTTTCGATCATCTCGATCGCACCGGCCCGTCGCTTCAGGATTATTACGAGGACCGCCTCAAGATCGCGGAAGCCTACGACCGCGCTGGCTTCTACGGCTATCATCTTGCCGAGCATCATTCGACGCCGCTTGGCATGGCGCCGTCGCCCAGCGTGTTCCTTGCCGCCCTGGCCCAGCGCACGCGTCGGCTGCGGTTCGGCCCGATGGTCTATCCGCTGCCGCTTTACCATCCGATCCGGCTGATCGAGGAAATCTGCATGCTCGATCATATGAGCGGCGGCCGGCTCGACATCGGCTTTGGCCGCGGTGCGTCGCCGCTCGAGCTTGAATATTACGGCGCCGATCCCGACGACGCGCAGGATGTCTATACCGAAGCGGTCGAGGTCATCGTGCAGGGACTGACCAAGCCGACGCTCGATTTTCACGGCAAGCATTTTTCATTCGGCGACGTGCCGATGGAAATGAAGCCGCTGCAGCAACCGCATCCGCCGATCTGGTACGGCGTGCATGCCGGCGATAGCGCCGTGCGCGCGGCAAAGCGCAACCTCCATGTGGTCAGCCTCGATCCTCCCGGCGAAACGCGCGTCGCCGTCGAGGCCTATCGCGCGACGTGGCGGCCCCCGCAGCCGAACGCCGTAATCCCAAAAATCGGGCTTGGCCGTTTCATCGTGGTTGCCGGAAGCGACGCCGAGGCATTGCGGCTGGCGCGCCGCGCCTATCCGGTGTGGCATCATGCATTCACCTATCTCTTTCAGTTGCGCGGCCGCGGCCAGCGGCATCCGCGACCGCCGGAGTGGGATGCGTTGGCCGAAGTTGGACAGGGAATAGCGGGTTCACCGGCAACCGTGACGAAAATCCTTGCGGCGCAGCTTGCCGAAACGCAGTGCAATTACGTCGTCGGGCAATTCGCTTTCGGTGATCTGGCGCTTGGCGAATGCCTCGGCTCGATCGGCCTGTTCACCAAAGACGTCATGCCAGCACTGCGTGCTACGAGCAGCCTCGACGCCGGCAAGACATTGTCGCTTGCGAGATAGCTGATCGCCGTGCCACTTTGTCCGCGAGGAGCATCAAGACTCCTGGAACAAGGGCACGGAAAACATCATGCGCGCGATTTGCCTTCAACTCGCAACGCTTTCGCTCGCGATCGTCCCGAGTGTCGCGCTGGCGCAGGCCGACATGCGCAAGCCCGCCGGCAAGGAATGGCTCACCATCGGCGGCGATTGGCACAACACGCGCTACTCGACGCTGACACAGATCGATCGCGCCAACGTTAAGAACCTCAAGGCCGCCTGGGTGGTCCATCTCGGCTCGGGCCTCGGCCAGAAATATTCCATGGAAGGCACGCCGATCGTCAAAGGCGGCGTCATGTACATCGCCTCCGGCAACGATGACGTCTATGCGCTCGATGCGCGTACCGGCGCGTTGATCTGGCAGCACCTCTCCGGCATCGATCAGGCGATCAACACGGTGTGCTGCGGCTGGGACAATCGCGGCGTCGCCGTCGGCGAAGGCAAGGTGTTCGTCGGCCAGCTCGACGGCACCTTCGTCGCGCTCGATGCCAAGACCGGCAAGGAACTGTGGAAGACCGAAATCGGCAAATGGCAGGAGGGCTACACTATCTCGGCCGCGCCGCTCTACTATAACGGCGCCGTCTATACCGGAATTTCCGGTGGCGACCGCGAGGCGCGCGGCAAACTCACCGCGCTCGACGCCAAGACCGGCAAGGAGCTATGGCGATTCTGGACGGTGCCGGATCCTGGCGCCAAGGGCTCGGAGACCTGGCCCTCGCCCAACGATCCCAATCCCGTCCGCGCCAAGGCCTACCTGCACGGCGGCGCCAATATCTGGCAGACGCCGGCGGTCGATCCCGAACTCGGCCTCATCTATTTTTCGACCGGA
>DATJYT010000094.1:0-9602 GCA_035499475.1 Xanthobacteraceae bacterium
CGCGACCGACAGCGCCATTGTCTCGGCAATGGTTCGAGTCGGACCAAAGGGCGCGGAGCTTGTCTGGCGGTAATAAGCTCACACATCCACCTTCAGCGCGGCGATAAAGGCCTCCTGCGGAATATCGACCTTGCCGAACTGGCGCATGCGCTTCTTGCCTTCTTTCTGCTTCTCCAGAAGCTTGCGCTTGCGCGTGACGTCGCCGCCGTAGCACTTCGCGGTGACGTCTTTACGGAAGGCGCGCACGGTTTCGCGGGCGATGATCTTGCCGCCGATCGCGGCCTGGATCGGCACCTGGAACATGTGCGGCGGAATGAGCTCCTTGAGCTTTTCCGCCATGGCGCGGCCGCGCTGCTCGGCGCGGGTGCGGTGCACCAGCATCGCCAACGCATCGACGGGCTCGCCGTTGACCAGCATTTGCAGCTTGACGAGATCGGCCGGCTTGTAGTCGGTGAGCTGATAATCGAACGAGGCGTAGCCCTTCGACACCGATTTCAGCCGATCGTAGAAATCGAACACCACCTCGTTGAGCGGCAGATCGTATTTCGCCATGGCGCGATTGCCCACATAGGTGAGCTCGACCTGGTTGCCGCGGCGATCCTGGCAGAGTTTCAGCACGCTGCCGAGATATTCGTCCGGCGTCAGGATGGTGGCGCGAATCCAGGGCTCGTCGATTTCCTCGATGTGGTTCGGGTCCGGCATGTCGACAGGATTATGGATTTCCAATTGCCTGCCGTCGCGCAGCTTAACCTTGTAGATCACCGACGGAGCGGTCGCGATCAGGTTGAGATTGAACTCGCGCTCGAGGCGCTCCTGAATGATTTCGAGGTGGAGCAGGCCAAGAAAGCCGCAGCGGAAGCCGAAGCCGAGCGCGGCCGAGGTTTCCATCTCATAGCTGAAACTGGCGTCGTTGAGGCGCAGCTTGCCCATGGCCGCGCGCAGGTTCTCAAAATCCGCGGCATCGACCGGAAATAGTCCGCAGAACACCACCGGGATCGCGGGACGGAAGCCGGGCAGTGGCTCAGCCACCGGCTTCCTGTCGTCCGTGATGGTGTCGCCGACGCGGGTGTCGGCCACTTCCTTGATGGAGGCGGTGAGAAAGCCGATCTCACCGGGACCGAGTTCGCCGAGTTCGACGCGCTTGGGGGTGAAAACGCCGACCCGATCGACCTCGTAGCTCGCGCCCGTGCCCATCATGCGGATGCGCTGCCCTTTCTTGAGCACGCCGTCGACGACGCGGAACAGCACGACGACGCCCAGATAGGCGTCGTACCAGCTATCGACGAGGAGCGCCTTGAGCGGCGCCGCCGCGTCGCCTTTCGGCGGCGGCAGGCGATGCACGATCGCCTCCAGCACTTCCGGCACGTTCATACCAGTCTTGGCCGAAATGAGGATGGCATCGGAAGCATCGAGCCCGATCACGTCCTCGATCTGCTGCTTCACCTTGTCGGGTTCGGCCGCCGGCAAATCGACCTTGTTGAGGACCGGCACGATCTCATGATTATTGTCGATTGCCTGATAGACGTTGGCGAGCGTCTGCGCCTCGACGCCCTGGCTGGCATCGACCACGAGCAGCGACCCCTCGCAGGCGGCGAGCGAGCGGTTGACCTCGTAAGCGAAATCGACGTGGCCCGGCGTATCGATCAGGTTGAGCACGTAGTCTTTGCCGTCGCGGGCGCGGTAATTGAGCCGCACTGTCTGCGCCTTGATGGTGATGCCGCGCTCGCGTTCGATATCCATCGAATCGAGCACTTGATCGACCATTTCGCGCGCCTCAAGCCCGCCGGTGAGCTGAATGAGCCGGTCGGCCAATGTCGACTTGCCGTGGTCGATATGGGCGATGATTGCGAAGTTGCGGATGTTTGCGATGGGCGTCGCGGTCATGCGGCGCAGATAACACCCGCACCGGCGAGCGGCAAGCACCTCAGGGACGGATGGATTATTCCAGCAACTTCTTTGCCCGCTGCGCCACGTCAGGCGACACGCCGAGAATGCGCTCGATCGTCTTCTGCATGTCGACACCACGGATGGGATCGACCTCAAAATTCAGCGATTTGGCCTCGGTGAGGAACTCAGGGTCCTTCATGGTCTCGTCGAAGGCCGACCGCAGCGCTGCGACGCGCTCAGCCGGCACTCCGGGCGTGATGGTCAGCGGGCGACCGAGCAGGCAGCCGGAAAGGACGAGGTCGATCAGGGCGCGCTCTTCGGGATCTTTGGTGAGATCGTCGACCACCGGCGCATCGAGGTCCGCGGCGCGGGGCTGTGACTGAACAATAATCGAGATCTTGTGTTCGCGCACCCAATCCGGCCGCGTCACCTTCCAGCTCGACCAGGTATTGTCACGCGCCTCGACCTCGCCGCGCTCCATGGCGAGGTTGATCTGTGTGCCGCCGGTATAGCCGGTAACGAATTTGAAGCGGGTGCCGAACAGTTCGTTCATCAGAGCCGGGAACGTATAGGTAATCGATCCACGGGCCGTGGCGCCGAGGACGATCTCCCGATGCCTTGCGTCTTCGACGGTATTGACGCCCACGGAGTGCCAGACCGCAATGGTTTCGACGATCGGCGCGATGGCTCCCAGCCAATTGAACTTGGCGGCGTCGAACTGCACGCCTTCCATGCCAACCGCCTGCAACGACGGCAGCCCCTCGGAGATCATGCCGATATTGGTACCGTCGTGCGCTGCCAGCGTCGCCAGATAATTCATCAGCTTCAACCCGCTGGCGCCGACCATGTTCTGCGGCACCAGCGCCGGATGGCCGGGGATATGACGGCCGATGTGGCGCGCGACAAGACGCGCGATCGTGTCGTATTCACCGCCGGCGCCAACGCCGATAAGTACGTTGATGGTCTTGCCGCGATAAAAGTCTGCAACGGGATCAGCCCGCGATTGAGCGGACCCGAACGTGATGGCGGCGAGTGCCATGAACAGCCGTAGAATCCGCATGGGCCGGCCTTTTCCCCAATTGCCAATATTGGCGCAGACGGTGCCCCAAGCCAACCGCCGGAACGTCAGAACCGGGATGGAGAACTGCGGAGCAGTGCTCCTTCGCCCCAGTCTTCGCGATTCGACCGCAAACGGCAAACCTGCCATAGACGGGACTGGGGAAGCCGGTACCTCGCTTTCTGCAGGGGCGGCACGGCGCGCGCAGGGCGATGCGACTTTCTTTTCTTGAGCCGCTGGATCGGCTCTCCACTTCCATTGTCGACGGATTGTGCGATCCGGCGCGGCGAAGGCGCGTGGCGTTCATTCTCGTTTGCGTCTATGCGGCAGCGTGGACAATTTACGGCGTGATCGCCAAGTCGAGCCAGGATATCAACGCCGACATGGCGGAACAGGTAGTGTGGTCGCGCGAACCGGCACTCGGCTACCCCAAGCATCCGCCGTTACTGGCTTTCGCAGTGAAGCTCTGGTTCACGGTTTTCCCGCTTGCGGACTGGTCTTTCATTCTGCTTGCGGCTGTGATCCTCGCAGCAGGCATCTTCCTCGCCATCGAATTGTGCGGAATCTGGCTCGATGACGAAAAGCGCGCCACCGTCCCGTTCCTGCTGGCGGCGATACCGTTCTACAATTTTCTTGGCTTGAAATTCGACCAGAACGGAACGCTGATTCCGATTTGGGCGCTGGCGATGCTGGCCTTCATGCATTCGCTCGAAACCCGGCGGCCAGGATGGTCAATACTGACCGGCATCGCCGCGGCGGCCGCAATGCTGATCAAATATTGGTCGGGATTTCTGCTCGCCGCGCTGGCGATTGCGGCGCTGGCGGACCGCCGGCGCGGCGCCTATCTGCGCTCGCCGGCGCCTTGGCTGGTAGCGCTCGTTTTCTCGGTCGCGATGCTGCCGCACATCATTTGGCTTTTCCACGAGCATTTTCCGCCGCTCACTTGGATCACGACACGGCGTTCTTCATATGCCATCGCCGATTTCTCGCGTTCGCTCGGCGAGTATTCATTCGGCACTCTCGGATATGTGACGGGAGCGCTGGCGCTTGTGACGTTTGTGATCCGGCCGCCACCCGAGGCTGTGCGCGATAGCTGGTTCGCGATCGACCCGGCTCGCCGCGCGGCAACGCTGTTATTCTGGACGCCCTTGGTACTGCCAATTTTCGTGGCGGCGGTCATGCGAGTCAATCTGCTGTCGCTCTGGAATACCGCCGCGTTCAATCTTTTGCCGGTGATGGTGCTGGCAACCCCTTTGGTCAAGGTGTCGCGGTCCACAGCCAAGCAAGTCGCATCGATCGTAATTGCGATAACGGCGATTGTTGTTGCGGTTTCGCCCATTGTGGCGTTGGCAAAACTCATGACCGGCGTGGAGAACGATGCCGCCTATGCCAGGCTGGCCGCGGTGGCGGTCGAGAACACATGGCGTGAGACGACGGCGGCACCGTTGCGGCTGATCGCCGGGCCCTTCGGGCTTGCCACCTCGGCGGCTTTCTATATGACCGACGCACCGTCGACTTACGCAGATTTCTCCGATTATCTGTCGCCCTGGATCACACCGACGCGCATCGCGCGCGAAGGGATCGCCATCATTTGCCCCGCCGACGATACGCCCTGTGTCGATCATATGGCCGTGCTCTCCGCCGCCGGACCGCATGGGCAACGCACCGAAGTGACTCTGGCGCGGCACTGGCTGGGATTCGCCGGCGCGGCGAAGCGCTTCGTCATCACGACAATACCGCCGCGCCCGTAGGCGATTTCAATAGCGATAGTGGTCGGCCTTATATGGTCCTTCCGCCGGCACGCCAATGTAGGACGACTGCTTGTCTGAAAGCCTTGTCAGCTTGACGCCGATCTTGGCGAGATGGAGCCGTGCAACCTTCTCATCAAGATGCTTCGGGAGCGTATAAACCTTCTTCTCGTAGCGATCGGGATTGGTCCACAGTTCGATCTGCGCCAACGTCTGGTTTGTAAATGACGACGACATCACGAAACTTGGATGGCCCATGGCGTTGCCGAGATTCACCAAACGCCCTTCAGAAAGAAGGATAATCCGCTTGCCGTCGGGGAATTCGATTTCGTCGACTTGCGGCTTGATGTTGTTCCACTTCAGGTTCTTCAGCGCATGAACCTGAATCTCACTGTCGAAGTGGCCGATATTGCAAACGATGGCACGGTCTTTCATCTTGCGCATGTGATCGATGGTGATCACGTCAACGTTCCCCGTCGCCGTGCAGAAGATATCGGCACGCGCCGCGGCGTCTTCCATAGTGACGACTTCGTAGCCTTCCATCGCTGCCTGCAACGCACAGATAGGGTCGATTTCGGAAACCAATACGCGGCACCCGGCCTGCCGCAACGATGCGGCTGAGCCTTTGCCGACGTCGCCGAAACCTGCGACCATTGCTACTTTGCCGGCCATCATCACGTCGGTGCCGCGACGGATGCCGTCGACCAGCGACTCGCGGCAGCCGTAAAGATTATCGAACTTCGACTTGGTGACGCTGTCGTTGACGTTGATCGCGGGAAACAGCAGGCGGCCTTCCTTGGCCATCTGATAGAGACGATGAACGCCCGTAGTCGTCTCCTCGGTGACACCCTTCACGTTCCTGGCCGTCTTTGTATACCAGCCGGGCTGCTCCTTGAGCCGCTTCTTGATCGCGGCGAAGAGCACTTCTTCTTCCTCGTTGGTCGGCTTGGCGACGACCGATGCGTTGCTTTCGGCCTGCATGCCGAGATGCAACAGAAGCGTAGCGTCCCCGCCGTCATCGAGGATCATGTTCGGGCCGCCGCCGTCCGGCCATTCGAAAATCCTGTGCGTATAGTCCCAATAGTCGGACAGGCTCTCGCCCTTGACGGCGAACACCGGCGTGCCGCCGGCCGCGACCGCAGCGGCGGCGTGATCCTGGGTCGAATAGATATTGCACGATGCCCAGCGCACGTCGGCGCCGAGCGCCTTGAGGGTCTCGATCAGCACCGCGGTCTGTATGGTCATGTGCAATGAGCCGGCGATCCGCGCGCCGCGGAGCGGTTGCGTCGGCCCAAATTCCTCACGCGTCGCCATCAGTCCGGGCATTTCGGTTTCGGCGATGGTGACTTCCTTTCGGCCCCATTCGGCAAGGCCGATGTCTTTGACGACGTAATCGGCATGCGAAGTCTTGGCCTTGATCGACGTGCTCATGGCGGTCCTTGGTTTGGAAATAGGGTTGGTGCAGCCGTCAAGCCGACACCGGCGACCCGCGCTATACCAGGGTCCCAAAACAACTGCAATAAAGATATAAAGATACCTTTATATCGACTATACTATCTCTGGGTGAAGTTAAGAATTCGGTCCTTTATGAACGAACCTACCGATCGACCGATCGAAAGCCTTAGCCAGCTTGCCGAAGCGGAGGCGACATGCAAGCGGTGCCCGCTCTACCGCGATGCGACTCAGGCCGTGCCGGGCCAGGGTCCGTCCGACGCTACGTTCATGTTTGTGGGCGAGCAGCCGGGCGACAAGGAAGATCTCGCCGGCAGGCCGTTCGTCGGTCCAGCGGGTCGGGTTCTCGATCAAGCATTGCGAGATGCCGGAATTCCCCGCCAAGACGCCTTCGTCACCAATGCGGTGAAACATTTTAAGCACGAGATGCGAGGCAAACGCCGGCTGCACAAACGGCCGAACAATGACGAAATCGAACGTTGCAGGATCTGGCTCGACGCGGAGCGCAAGCTCGTCAAGCCAGCCGCGATCGTCGCCCTCGGTGTAAGCGCCGCGCGAAGCCTCACGGGGAAAACCGTTACGATCGCCAAACTCAGGGGCAAACCGCTCGAAATGGCAGATGGCACGAGATTGTTCGTCACCGTGCACCCGTCGTCCCTGCTGCGCATCGAGGACGACGACGATAAACGCGCCGCCTATCGCAAATTTGTCTCCGATCTCAAATCGGCGGCGAAAGCCATTTCCGGTCGCTCGACCTAGGCGGCCAAGCGCCTGCACTGAAAATCAAACTCAGAGAGATCAACTCGCTTTGGGCGCATCCCCCGGCCGCGGCGCAGCCTTCACGACGCCGGCTTGCGCCAACGCCGCTGCAATCTGCTGCATCCGGTTGATTAGCTCGACCGCGGCAGCTGGCGACAACACTAGACGGCAGGTGGGATAGCGGCGGCCCGAAATCGGCGAGTTGGCCTTGACCTCGTCGAAGCGCGTAACGCCGAACTCCACCCGCAGCGTCTGCCCGTCGAAGACCAGACCCGTCACTGCGTCTGCGAAAGTTTCTTCGATCTCAGGACGATCGAGATAGCGAATGGTTGCCGCTTGACGCTCGGGACCGGCGGCGCCCGATGCGGGAGCGATCGCTGCCGCGCCAGTTTTCGCAGGTTCCGGCTTCACATTCGGCTTGTTGTCGGCGGACTTGTCTAAATCCATCGATTTCTCTCCTTTAATCGCTACCCGATGCGCGACGTAATCTTCCTGACGTTACTCCCACGTTACCAATCGTGGTTACAGCGGCCGGCCGGCGCAAGTTCGTTCGCGAACAGCGTAAAGGTCGCCGGATCAGTCCTTCTCGCCAAAGCGCGAATCGATGAGTTGGGTCAGCGCCTCGACCACTTCAACGGCCTCTCGGCCCGTTGCCTCGACGGTAATCTTGGTGCCGGGCGCCGCCGCCAGCATCATGAGGCCCATGATCGACGTCCCGCCGACGGTCTCACCGCATCGCATGACGCGCACATCGGCATCGAATTTCTCGACTGTCTGCACGAAACGCGCGGAAGCCCGGGCGTGGAGCCCTTTCCTATTGCAGATTGTCATCACCCGAACGACTGCACCCTCACGGAGCGGGAACCCCTCGCCCCCACATTCGCTTGTGTTGGGGGTTGCTTCGGTCATTTGCCGGTCAGAACACGGCTGGCGATGGTGACATATTTGCGGCCTGCTTCCTGAGCAGCGGCAACAGCCTCCGCCAAAGGACATTCGCCACGGACCTTGGCAAGCTTCACCAACATCGGCAGATTGATGCCCGCCAGCACTTCGACCCGCGGCCTGCTCATGACCGAAATTGCGAGGTTTGACGGCGTGCCGCCGAACATGTCGGTGAGGATCGCAACCCCGTCACCGCTGTCGACACGCTTCACGGCTTCGATGATGTCTTTGCGGCGCTCTTCCACGTCGTCTTCGGGACCAATCGTGACTGCTTCAATCTGGCCCTGAGGCCCTACCACGTGTTCCAGCGCCGCGCGGAATTCCACAGCAAGCCGCCCGTGGGTGACAAGCACTAAACCAATCATGTAACTCCCCGCGGGCGCGTCCCGGTTGCACCGCACGAAAGGGTGCACATCATGACTATCCAAAGCCTCTGCGCAAGAGGCACTCTCGCGAAATTGGGGAGGTTGTTGCATTGCAGCAGAATAAAGTCGAATCGTAATCGCTTGGCCGTTTTGCCACGCGGGCGACAGTCTATGAGCGTTAAGGTTACCAATCTCCAACCAAAATCCGGGGGGCGCCGTCTCGTCAGTTGCGCCCGCTATTCTTCCCCGGCCAGCGCCCTGGTTCGATCACAGCGCCAATTGGTTTCCGGTCGAAGCAAAGTTGAGGTCCGCTATGACTGCGGGCAAGGACGCGGAGCCTGCTGCGACGGCAAGTCGCGGTAGATTGATACCGGCGATCTCAGTACGCCGTTGCGGGGCTTCCGGCAGACGCTCTGCATCCGCAGCGGCAAGATCGACGACGAACCCGACCACCGCGACAGGCTCGTACTCAAGCCGCTGAAGTCCCGCTCCACGCACTTCAATCAATCCGGTGAGCGCTTCGGCCGGACGGGCGAGCACGCGGCCGCCCACTACTTCGAGATGGATGCGGTCATCTCCGACCAGTCTCGCGAAGCGCAACAAACCGGCCTGCGCCGCTTCGATGAGCTCGAGAGCGAGGCGGGATTTCCCCGCGCCCGACGGACCGCGGATCAGGACAGCACGCGCGCCAACCAGCACCGCCGACGCGTGAACCGTCACGCCGCTGACTGCCATCACATTGCCGGCAGGCGTACGACAAAGCGCGCGCCGAGCACGGTCGGCGTCCCGTCCTCGCCTGGAGGGCCGACGCGGTTTTCGACCCAGATGGTGCCGCCATGCGCTTCGACGATCTGTTTGGAAATCGAGAGGCCGAGACCAGAATTCTGGCCAAAACCCTGGTGCGGCCGATCAGTGTAAAATCGCTCGAATATTTTGTCGAAAGCATCCGGACGCACACCCGGTCCGTCGTCATCGACGAAGATTTCGATAAAATTGCGCACCCGACGGCAGGAGAGCCGCACGGTTCCGTCAGGCGGCGAGAACGAGCGCGCGTTCTCAATCAGATTGTCGATGACCTGGCCAAGCCGTGAATCGTGTCCCGGCACGTCGAAAGCGCGCCCACCGCCTTCGAATCGCAGCGTGACCTTGACGCCGTCATCGCGCTTCACCTCGTTGGCGACAGTGACCAAGGTATGGAGAAGCTTGGCGACGTCGACCGGCGCAGCCTCCTGGCGCTGCAATTCGGCGTCAAGGCGGCTCGCATCGGAAATATCGGAAATCAGGCGGTCGAGCCGCTTGACGTCGTGTTGAATGATATTGAGGAGGCGCCCGCGGCTCTCTTCCGTCTTGGCGAGCGGCAGCGTCTCGACCGCCGAGCGCATGGATGTCAGC
>DATJYT010000095.1:0-6622 GCA_035499475.1 Xanthobacteraceae bacterium
GTCAGGTCAGCCGGAAGATTGTCGCGCGTGATGGTCTGCGCCTTGAGCAGGCTGCGCAAATCGTCGAGCGTGGTTTTCAACGGCTGCACGAAAACGGCCTCGGCCTTCTGCCTGACCGACGGATCGGCCTTGGCGAGCGCGGTCATGGCGGCGGCAAGGCGCTTGGCCTGCACCGCCCCGGTCCCGGTGCCGTCGCCCGCAAGCGTGTTGAGCGCGTTGACCGTCGAGTTGATCATGTTGATGGTCTGCGCGTCCGAGGTCGGCGCCGCGGGCTTGGCCGGATAAAGCGCGGAATTGATCGTCGACGCGGTGCTTCGGATAAGGGCGAGCTTTTCGTCCTGGTGGTCCGGAATGAAGGACGACAGCGTGGTCACCCGCGAGACTTCGGGCAGCGCGTGCAGCTTGTCGGCCACCTGGTCCGCCTGCGCCAGATCGGGCTCCAGCACCCCGATATCGCTCGCGCCGCCTTGCGGATCGCTCTTGAGGTCGAGGTAGGTCGCGACCGATTCGGATTCCTGGTTGCGCAAATTCATCGGATTGAAGTCGAAGCGCAGCCAATGCAGCAGCGGCAGCCCGCACACGACGACTGCAAGCGTCACGATCAGAATCGGCATGCGGTGGCGCTCGAGAAATCGGTCGACCGGCGCCAGCGCCGCATAGCCGAGTTGATCGGGCTCGCTCGGCGGGTTGAGCACGCTCATCAGTGACGGCAAGACGGTGATGCTGGTGAGGAAGGCTATCAGCATGCCGATGCCGGCGATAAGGCCGAGTTCGGACACGCCTTTGTAGACGGTCGGCAGGAACGACAGGAATCCCGCCGCCGTCGCAAGCGCCGCAAGAGTCAGCGGGGCGCCGGCGCGGCGGCCCGCTTCCAGCAAAGCGCCGCGCACGCTGTCGATGGTATGCCGCTCGGCGCGATAGCGCACGCTGAACTGGAGGCCGAAATCGACGCCGAGGCCGACGAACAAGACGGCGAAATAAACCGATATCAGATTGAGCGTGCCGACCAGCATCATGCCGATCGCGGCGGTGATGGCGAGACCGACGACCAGCGAAAAGAAAACGGCGAAGATGATCCGCGCCCAGCGCAAAGCCAGCCACAGGATCAACAGCACGATCGCCACCGTGACGGTAGCGTTGAGGCCAGCATTCTCCTTGATGGTGGCGAATTCCTCGTCCGACATCGGCACCGGGCCGGTGAGACGCAGGCGCGCCTGGTATTTGCCGGCGAAATCGAGATCGTTCGCTGCCTTGCGAATGGCGTCGGTGGCTTTAAGGCCCGGCTCAAGCTCCGAGTAATCGAGCGTGGCCTTGATGTTGAGGAAGTGACGTAGCTCGCTCGTGGTCGCCTTGCGCCCCTGCACCAGTTCGCGCCAGGAAAAACTCGCCGGCTGTCCGCCGTTGATCTGTTCGAGCGTGTCGGCGCCGAGCTGCAGGGCCCAGGTCATCTGATCGAGCGTGATGCGGCCACCCTGCACGCCGAGAAGACCGAATTGCAGCGCCTGGATCACGCCGCGCAGGCTCGGATCGCCGGCCAGCACCTGCACCAGCCGCTGCGCCTGGGTGAGCGCGGTGAGCTGCGGTTTCAATTCATCAGTCGATTCGAACAGGAAGCCGTTCTGCGCGAAGAAGGCGCCGCCGCGCGGGTCGTGAACGGAGCGGAACATGTCTTTCTGCTCGGAGAGCTTCTGCGCGAGCGCGTCGCTCGCCTCTTCGACGAGCTCCGGGGTCGGCGCATCGATCACCGCGACGATCAATTCGAATTGCGGAAACGCCTTCTCGAAGGCCGCTTCGCGCTCGCGCCACGCGATATTGGTGGAAATGAGCTGATTGATATCGGTGGTCATGGAAAAATGCGTCACCGCGTACCACGACGAGGCGGCGGCAAGCACGATCGCTGCGGCAATGACGGGCCACGCATGCTGCGCGCAGAAGTCGATTGCGCGGACGACGAGAGCAGTGATCTGCTTCATGGATGTTCGGCGGGAATGGTCAGCAGGATCGAATGGTCAGCGGCACGAACGATGGTTTGAGGCGTTAAGAGAAAGGCAAAATGGAGGCACGTCGTTCCGCTTTCTGCCGTTTGATAATACCGTTACGCCGGTTCGGCCCCGGGGCATCCATACGGCCTTCAGGGGCCCGGCGGCGACCCTTGATGCCTCGAAATGCCGGAAAAGTGAAATCGTGGATATTTTCCTAGACTTCAGCGTTAACGCCCAAGACCGCGGCCCGCCGGCGCCCTTAACTGGGAAGGAACGGCGCCCTGGACAACGGGCGTATTTGCGCCCAATGGTGCTTTTGTAAGGGCAAATAGAGGGCTATGTGCACGGAACGGGTATCCGGTCGCATGAAGCCTGCCTTGATTGTCACGGGGACGTCACCAAACTATCCGGGACACGAAGGCAAAGCCGCCGTTCGGCGTTGCGGCCCATCGCCGCGCTTCCGAAGCGGTTGGAGGTGTTGATGAAAGTGATTCTCGCCCAGCCTCGCGGTTTTTGCGCCGGGGTCGTGCGCGCGATTGAGATCGTCGAGCGCGCTCTGCAAAAGTTCGGTCCTCCGGTCTATGTGCGCCACGAGATCGTGCACAACAAGCATGTCGTTGAGAGCCTGAAGGCCAAGGGCGCGCGATTCGTCGAGGAACTCTCCGAAGTGCCGCCGAACGCGGTCACCATTTTCAGCGCCCATGGCGTGGCCAAGAGCATCGAGGAGGAAGCGGCATCGCGCCAGCTTCCGGTCTTGAATGCGACCTGCCCGCTGGTCACCAAGGTGCATAACCAAGGCAAGCGCTATGTCGGCCAGGGACGCCGGCTCATCCTGATCGGCCACGCCGGGCACCCGGAGGTCGAAGGCACGATGGGCCAGATCGCCGAGCCGGTCACGCTGGTGCAGACCGAGAACGACGTCGCCCGTCTCGACATTCCTTCCGACACGCCGGTCGCCTACGTGACGCAGACCACGCTCAGCGTCGACGACACGCGCGGCATCATCGCCGCGCTGCATAGCCGTTTCACCGACATCGTCGGGCCCGAGACGCGCGACATCTGCTACGCGACGCAGAACCGGCAGACCGCGGTGCGTGAACTCTCCAAGCTCGTCGACGTTATCCTGGTGGTCGGAGCCACGAACAGTTCCAATTCCAACCGGCTGCGCGAGATTGGCGAAGAAGCCGGGACCCCGAGCTACCTGATCGCCGACGGCAGCGAAGTGGAGCGGGACTGGTTCAAGGGCGCCAATATCGTCGGCATCACCGCCGGCGCGTCGGCGCCCGAGGTTTTGGTGGAGGACGTTATCGACGCATTGCGCCGGCTCGGACCGGTCGAGGTCAGCGAGTTGAGCGGCCGGCAGGAAACCATCGAGTTCCGCCTGCCGCCCGAATTGACCGACGGCATTACGGCCGGCCGGGCGACGGCAAAAGTCTAGATCGACCTTCGCACGACAACAGAAACAAACACCCAAAGGAAGGGCGCGTTGTGAGTGTATCTTTGCGACAAACGGCGGCTGTTGGTTCATATATCCTGAAGCAGCGCCTGAAAGGCCGGAAGCGCTATCCACTCGTTCTGATGCTGGAGCCGCTGTTCCGCTGCAATCTCGCTTGCGTCGGCTGCGGCAAGATCGATTATCCGGACGCCATCCTCAACAAGCGCCTGTCGCTTCAGGAATGCCTCGACGCGGTCGACGAATGCGGCGCGCCCATGGTCGCCATTCCGGGCGGCGAGCCGCTGATCCACAAGGAGATCGGCGAAATCGTCAAAGGCATCGTCGCGCGCAAGAAATTCGTGTCGCTGTGCACCAATGCGCTGCTGCTCGAGAAGAAGCTGCATCTGTTCGAGCCGTCGCCGTATCTGTTCTTCTCCGTCCATCTCGACGGCCTCAAGCATCACCACGACAAGTCGGTGTGCATGGAGGGCGGCTTCGAGAAGGCGGTGTCGGCCATCAAGGCGGCGAAAGCCAAGGGCTTCTCGGTCAACGTCAACTGCACGATCTTCGACGGCCATCCGGCCGAAGACGTGGCGGCCTTCCTCGACCTCACGTCCGAGCTCGGCGTCGGCGTCTCGATCTCGCCCGGCTATGCCTATGAGCGCGCGCCCGACCAGGAGCACTTCCTGTCACGGCGCAAGACCAAGGAATTGTTCCGCAACATCTTCGCGCTCGGCAAAGGCAAGAACTGGAACCTGACGCATTCCGGCATGTTCCTCGACTTCCTCGCCGGCAATCAGGAATTCCATTGCACGCCGTGGGGCATGCCGACGCGCAACATTTTCGGCTGGCAGAAGCCGTGCTACCTGCTCGGCGAAGGCTACGCCAAGAGCTTCACCGAGCTGATGGAGACGACCGACTGGGACGCCTACGGCACCGGCCGCTACGAGAAGTGCGCCAACTGCATGGCGCATTGCGGCTACGAGCCGACAGCCGCGAATGCCTCTGCGGCGCATCCGCTGCAGGCCTTGAAGATCGCGCTGCGCGGCGTAATGACCGAAGGCCCGATGGCCCCGGAAATCTCGCTCGATCAGCAGCGGCCGGCGCAATACATATTCGACGGCCAGGTGCAGCAGAAGCTCTCGGAAATCCGCGCCAATGAAGCGCGCGAGAAGGCCGCTAAGGAAGCCGCCAAGGCGCAGGCTGCCAAAGCATCGGCGAGCGCCGCTTAAATACCAACGGCTCTTAGATCGCGACTCTCCGCATCGTCATGGCCGGACTTGTTCCGGCCATCCACGTCTTTCATTCGACGGCACTTTTAGACATGGATGGCCGCGCGACGAGCGCGGGCACGACGGTCCAGAATTTTTCTGCTGCGGCGTCAAAGCTCCCGCTACATCCCCCACGACACCGCACGCGCATTGCCGCTCATGAGATTGCGATAACGCGCCATGGCCCACAGCGGAAAGAATTTCGAATAGCCGTGGTAGCGCAGATAGAACACGCGCGGGAAGCCGGTCGCGGTGTAGCGCGGCTCGTCCCAAAAGCCGTCGTCGCCTTGCGTGGCGGTGAGATATTGGACGCCGCGCGCGACGGCCGGATGTTCGGCTTCGCCGGCGGCCATGAGGCCGAGGAGAGCCCACGCCGTTTGCGAGGCCGTTGACGGCGCTTTCTCGTAGCCGCGGTAATCGAGCTTGTAGCTCGCGCCGTCCTCGCCCCAGCCGCCATCGTCGTTCTGGATGGCGGCGAGCCAAGCGACCGCCTTGCGGATTTCCGGCGCGGCATGATCGACGCCGGCGGCGTTGAGCGCGCACAGCACCGACCAGGTGCCGTAGATGTAATTCATGCCCCAGCGGCCGTACCAGCTTCCCTCGGGGTGCTGGGTGCGGCGCAGATAATCGACGCCACGGGCGATGATGTCATCCTCCCCCGCTTCGCGGCGGCGGATATCGTTGCGAAGCTGCGCCAGCATCGACACACAGCGCGCAGTGACGTCCTCGGTCGGCGGATCGAGCAGCGCGCCGTGATCGGCGAACGGGATGTTGTTGAGATAGTAGAACTCGTTGTCGGCATCGAACGCGCCCCAGGCGCCGTTCTCGCTCTGCATGCCAATGATCCATTCCCGCGCGCGCGCGAGCGAAGGGCGATAGTCGGCCTGCAACGGTCCGCCTTGAACGCGGTCCATTGCCATCGCGACGACGGCGGTGTCATCGACGTCGGGGTAATGCGCGTTGGCATATTGGAACGCCCAGCCGCCGGGGCGCAACTCCGGGCGCCGCGCGATCCAGTCGCCGCGCACATCGAGAATTTGCTTCGGCGCCAGCCAGTCGAGGGCTTTCTTGACGCGCGGCGCGATCTCAGCCCCGCCGGCTTCGAGAAGCGCATGGCAGGCGAGCCCGGTGTCCCAGATCGGCGACACGCAGGGCTGGCAATAGGCCTCGTGCTCGTGCACGGCCAGAAGCTTCTCCACCGATTGGCGCGCGATGGCGCGCTGCGGGTGGTCTTCCGGATAGCCCAGCACGTCAAACATCATCACGCTGTTCGCCATCGCCGGGAAGATCGCGCCGAGACCATCCTCGCCGTTGAGCCGCTCGCCGACCCAGGTGACGGCGGCATCGATCGCACGCTGATGCGAGTCTTTCGGAAACAGCGATTGGGTCGCGCGCAGCACATTGTCAACGCCGCGGAAGAACCAGAACCACGACGCCTTCTGCTGCGGCGCCTTGGGCGTCGGGCCGAGCCGCTGCGGCGGTTCCAGGAAAAGCTCGTCGATGCGGACGCCCTTGGGATTGCGCGCTCTGGGCTTCTTGTCCATCAGCACCAGGAGCGGAACGATGACGGTGCGGCTCCAATAGGAAATCTTGTCGAGGTGGAACGGAAACCACCTTGGCAGCAGCATGATCTCGACCGGCATCACCGGCACCGCATGCCAGGGAATGAAGCCGAACAGCGCCAGCATGATGCGCGTGAACACATTGGCGCGCTCGGCGCCGCCGCGCTCGCGCACCGCCTCGCGGGCGCGGCGCATGTGATCGGCATCGATCGAGTCGCCGATCATCTTCAGCGCGAAATAAGCCTTCACCGTCGCGCTGATGTCGAGATCGCCGTCGCGGAACAGCGGCCAGCCGCCATGGACGCCCTGGATGCGGCGCAGATAGACCGCGATCTTGGCTTCGAGCGCGGCATCGACCGGCTCGGCGAGATA
>DATJYT010000096.1:0-11056 GCA_035499475.1 Xanthobacteraceae bacterium
CGAAGCGATGCTCAAGCCGCTCGGCTACGCGCTCGATTGGCTTGCTTTCGCTGACGCCTGGCGCGGCGAATACCAGGGGGCGATGGAAGAGGTGCGAGCCGGCCGCATTCCTTTCTGCAAGCTCGACGTGCTGCACCGGCGTAATCTCGAACTCATCTTGCCGCGCTTTGACGTCGACGGTCTCAATGAGGAGCAACGCCGCGACCTCAATCTGGCGTGGCACCGGCTTGATGCGTGGCCAGATGTGCCGCCGGGGATGGCGCGCCTCAAGCGCCGCTATTGGCTAGCACCGGTCTCGAACGGCAACATCTCGCTGATGGTCGATCTGGCGCGGCGCAACGCCCTGCCTTGGGACGCGATCCTCGGCGCCGAGATTGCGAGCGACTACAAGCCGAAACCGCGCGTCTATCTCGCCGCCGCAGAGGCATTCGATCTTAAGCCGGACGAGTGCATGATGGTCGCCGCCCACACCAACGACCTTATGGCTGCCGCCGCTCTCGGGCTACGCACCGCCCATATCGCGCGGCCGAATGAAAAAGGACCGGGGCGCGGCGAAGCCGCGCCGTCCAAGCCGGTCGATATTGCAACAAAGAGCTTGGAGGACTTGGCGAAGAAGCTTGGGGTGTAAGCCTGCGCCTATTCAGACTCGCCGTGCCTTCGCCTATCCCGGGCAACCCAAAAGATCGGCGCTCCGCCTCCTCAATCGCGATCGCCGGGACGGTTCAGGACCAGCCACGATCGAATGCCGACGGAACGAAGCCACTTTAGCGGCGGAACATCTGCTGGCGGGTACAGATCTTTACCGCGGCGCGCTCCATGCGGGTCTCGAAAATCTCGTTGGTCTTCTGGGCCAGATAGATGAGGACGGCGGTCATTGGAATCTCCCCTGCGTTCTTAATTTTAACGCTATAGGCCTACGCCGAGCCGGGAAGTGACCGATGTCACAAGAATGCGTTTTCCATTTAAGTATTTGAAATAAATGACATAATTCACGAAAAATCAGGCCCGCAGCGGGGGATAGTCGATATAACCCGGCGCCGCGCCGCCGTAGAACGTCTTGCGATCTGGCGGGTTGAACGGCGCGCCGCGGCGCAGCCGTTCGGGCAGATCGGGATTAGCAAGGTAGAGCGTGGCGAAGGAAACGAGATCGGCTGCCCCCTCGCGCAGCACCTTGTTGGCACGCTCGAGGTCGTAGCCCTTGTTGGCCATCAGGGGACCGCGCCAGATTTTTCGGAAGAAATGAATGTCCGGCGTTTCGCCCGCCGCGATCGGATCGGTCGCGCCCGGCTCGACGATATGTAGATATGCGATGCCGAGCCGGTTGAGCTCGCCGACGGCGGTTGCGAACGTCGCCGCCGGGTGGCTGTCGGCCATGTCGTTATATGGATTGGTCGGCGACAGCCGCACGCCGACGCGGTCGCCGCCCCATTCACCGATCAGCGCCTCGGTCACCTCGATCAGGAAGCGCGCGCGGTTGAGTGCGCTGCCGCCATAGTGGTCGGTGCGCTTGTTAGTGCCGTCGCGCAGGAACTGGTCGATCAGATAACCGTTGGCGCCGTGCAGCTCGACGCCGTCGAAACCCGCTTCGCGCGCCAGCCGCGCGCCGCGGCGAAAATCCTCGACGACGCCGACCACCTCCGCGGTCTCGAGCGGGCGCGGCGTCACGTAGGGCTGCATGCCGCTGGTAGTCCAGGCTTGGCCCGCCGGTGCGATGGCCGACGGCGCCACCGGTAGCGCGCCGCCCGGTTGCATCGAGGGATGCGAAATGCGGCCGACATGCCAGAGCTGCAGATAGATGCGGCCGCCGGCCTTGTGCACGGCGTCGGTGACGAGCCTCCAGCCTTCGACCTGTTCGGCGCTGTGGATACCCGGCGTATTCGGATAGGCGACGCCTTGCGGCGACACTTGCGTTGCTTCGCTGATGATGAGTCCGGCGCTCGCGCGCTGCCCGTAATAGGTGGCGTTAAGCGGGTAGGGCGCATTGCCCGGGCCGGCGCGGTTGCGCGTCATCGGCGCCATGACGATACGGTTCGGCAGGGTCAGTGGGCCGAGGCGGAAGGGAGAGAACAGGTCGATGTCGCTCATCGCATCCTTCAATCGAAATGCAAGCCGCTTGCTTTCACCACGTCCGGCCAGCGCGCGGCTTCCTTGCGGATATAGGTTGCGAATTCCGCCGGTGTACTGGTGACGGGATAAATCCCGATCGACTGGGCTTTGGCTTTGACCTCGGGATTGTTGAGAATCTTTCCCACTTCGGCGGCGAGCTTGTCGATGATCGCGGGCGGCGTGCCGCGCGGCGCGACGAGGCCGTTCCACACCGTCAGGTCGCCGAGATCGACGCCGGTCGCCTCGGAGATGGTCGGCAGGTCCGGCACCGGCGGGAACGGCCGGCCATCGAGCTTCGCCAGCGCGCGCAGGTCGCCCGAAAGAATAAGTGACAATTCGGCCGACGGGCCGTCGAAGACGAAATCGGCGCTCCGGGTCAGCACGCCTTGGGCGACCTCCGCGCTGCCGTTATAGGGCAGCAACACGGTCTTGATGCCCATCTTCTCGCTGAACAGGAAGCAGGTGAGCTTAGTCGTGATGGTGCCGGCGCCGCAATTGAGCTTGCCCGGCTCGGCCTTCGCCTTGGCGATAAGGTCCTTCACCGTCTTCATGTCGCTCTTGGCATTGACGACGAGCAGCCCGACATTGGCCGCCACCAACGTGATCGGCATGAAGTCGGTGAGCGGATCGTAGGGCAGGTGAGCGTAAAGGTACTGGTTCATCACCAGCGTCGAATCGATCGCCATCAGCAGCGTATAGCCGTCCGGCGCCGCCTTCTGCACCAGCTGCGCGCCGATCACGGTATTGGCGCCCGGCCGGTTGTCGACGATAACGCCCTGGCCAAAATCCCGGCTCATTCTCTCGCCGATCATGCGCGCCAGCACGTCCGAGGGACCGCCCGCCGGGAACGGCACAACGATGCGGATCGGGCGCGTCGGATAGGCGTCCTCGGCGATAGCGGGTGCGGCAGCGAGCGCCGACAGCAAGACTAATGCGACGGCACGGATGCAAGGCATGGCGTCCTCCCCTGACTGCGAATTTTTAGTCGCGGCGGTCTAGCCTTACAGTCGCATAGGCGCTTGAATTGCAAAAGCCGCGCATTTGCTCGCGGGGATGTGGGAGGGACCGATGCTGGTGCGACTTGCGATGGCCATTACCGCCGTCCTCTTGTCCAATGCGCTGGCCGCGGCCGATCCTTCGCTCAAGGACTGGCCGGCGCGCGTCGAGCTTCATTCGATCCAGACGCTGACCTTGTCGGACGCCCAATTTCTCAAGGGCGACGCCAATGCGGCGCCGACAACGACGTCGGGCGTGTTTCGCATCGCGCAGGGGGCGGGCCGCCTCCCCGTCGTCGTGCTGCAGCATGGCTCCGGCGGCATGGGCAGCAACATCGAATTGTGGTCGCGCGAATTCAATGCGATGGGAATCTCGACCTTTGCGCTCGACGGATTCACCGGGCGCGGCCTGACCGCGGTCAGCACCAACCAGGCGCTGCTCGGCCGGCTGAACTTCATTCTCGATATCTATCGCGCGCTCGACATTTTGGCGAAGCATCCACGCGTTGATCCGCAGCGCGTGGTGCTGATGGGCTTTTCGCGCGGCGGGCAGGCGGCGCTTTACGCCAGCCTTAACCGTTTTCATCAGATGTGGAACAAGTCCGGGATCGAATTCGCGGCCTACATTCCGTTCTATCCGGACTGCGCGACGACCTTCATCTCCGACACGGATGTGGCGGACCGGCCGATCCGCATTTTCGGCGGCACGCCGGACGACTACAATCCCATTGCGCGCTGCAAGCCTTATGTCGAGCGGCTCAGGGCCGCCGGTCGTGATGTCATCATCACCGAATATCCGAATGCACCGCACGCATTCGACGGCCCGCTCGGGCCGCGGCCGGCGGCGTTGCAGCCCAAATCGCAAAGCGTGCGCAACTGCTCGATCGCTGAAGAGCCGAAGGGGCAGCTGATCGACACCGCAAACCGGGAGCCTTTCACCTACAAAGACCCCTGCGTCGTTCTGGGGCCGCATATCGGCTATGATCCGGAGGCGACCGAGCAGGCAAAAGTGGCCGTGACCAGTTTTGTCGGCAACCTGTTTGACAAGAACTGAGCCGCGCCACGGCGGCAACGTCCCTGCAGACGATGGCGCCATTCAAAACGCGATGCCGTTGCGCTAAAATCGAATTTGCAAACGCGAACAGCAAGGAGCGCGGCATGGCCACTCGCATCGGTTTGATCATTCCGTCCTCCAACCGCATGGTCGAGCAGGAGATGGTGCGCCATGTGCCGCCGGGCGTCGTGGTGCACGTCATGCGGCTGCGCATGACCGGGACGCATCGTGTTTCGCTCGACGATCTGATGCCACACGTGGAGGAGTCAGCCGCCACTTTGATCGACGCGCGCTGCGACGTGGTTGCTTTTCATTGCACGGCGAATTCGATGTCGGAGGGCGCGGCCGGCGAGGAGAAGTTGCTTGCCGCGCTGCGGCGCGCCGGCGCGGCTCACGCCACCACCACGGCGACCGCGATCCGCCACGCCTTTAAAACCCTTGGGGCGCGCCGCATCGTGCTACTGACGCCGTATAGCGCCCACACCACCGCGGAGGAAGCCGAGTTCCTGCACGCCGCCGGCTACGAAGTGCTGCACGCCCGCGGCTTCGCGCTCAACGGCAGTGACGAATATTGCGCAACCCCGCCGCTATTCTGGCGCGATCGCGCGCTCGAGGCGGCGCGGCCCGACGCCGACGCTTATCTTTTGAGCTGCGCCAATATCTCGACGTTCCCGGTTATCGAAGAGATCGAGCGGCGGCTCGATCGCCCGGTGGTGACGAGCAACCAGGTGGTGATCTGGGAGGCACTGTCGCTCATGGGCGCAACTGACCGGCGCAATTGCCCCGGGCGCCTGTTCGACAGTCTTGGCAACGGCATGATGCCGCGTCGCGCCCACGCCTAGCGACGCGCCTGCGAGCCGCAGCGTTGGAAGGACACGGCAGATGGCCATTCAGCAGAACACTGACCGCATCCAGACCACCCATATCGGCAGCCTACCGCGCCCGCATGCCTTGCTTGATGTTCTGAAGGCGAAGTTCAACGGCCAGCCCTACGATGAAAAGAAATATGAAGCGCTCCTGGCCGAGTCGGTGAAGGAGACGGTCCGCAAGCAGGTGGAATGCGGCATCGACATCGTCACCGACGGCGAGTTCTCCAAGCCCGGCTTTTTCACCTACATCCAGGAGCGGCTGGAAGGCTTCGAGCGCCGCCCGGATCAGAAGATGAAGCTGTTTCAGAAAGAGGTCGAGGCATTCCCGGATTATTACGCCGAGTATTTCAAGCAGGCGATGATGGGTGGCGCCATCGTCGGCTTGGCGCCGGTGGTCTGCGTTGGCCCGGTGAAATATCGCGGCGAAAAGTTCGTGCAGCGCGACATCGACAACGTCAAGAGCGCAGCGGCGGCTGCCGGCGTGCCGGATCATCACGTCTTCCTGCCGGCGACCGCGGCTTCGGGCGTCGGCATCAACGAATATTACAGGTCCGACGAGGATTATTTTCACGCGCTCGCAGCGGAGCTCGCCAAGGAATATCGCGCCATCGTCGATGCCGGCATTCTGGTCCAGATCGACGATCCCTTCCTGCCCGACATTTTCTTCGAGCCCGGCCTCGATCGCGCGCAGATGAAGCGGCGCGCCGAAATCTACGTCGAGGCGACCAATACGGCGCTCAAAGGCATTCCCCCGGAGTGGGTACGATTCCACACCTGTTACGGCATCAACGAAGGCCCGCGGCTCTACGAGGCGGCGCTGTCGGACATCATTGAATACGTTTTGAAGATCAATGCCGGATCGTACAGTTTCGAGGCCGCCAATCCGCGCCACGAGCACGAATACCATCTGTTCGAACGCATCAAGCTCGCCAACGGCAAGGTGCTGGCTCCCGGCATGATCACGCACGCCAGCAACATTGTCGAGCATCCGGAATTGATTGCGGAGCGCATCATCCGTTTCGCCAAGCTGGTCGGCCGCGAGAACGTCATGGCGGCGGCGGATTGCGGTTTCTCCTCGCAGGCTCTGTACCGCACCGAGGTGCATCCCACTGTGGTATGGGAGAAATTCAAGGCGCTGCGGCAGGGCGCCGACCTCGCGAGCAAGCAGTTATGGCGATGATTAGTACCCGCCCTCTGTGGCCGCCGTCATTGCGAGCGAAGTCAGGCAATCCGGTTAAGCGGCGCAGCACCTGGATTGCTTCATCGCTGGCGCTCGTCGCAATGACGATGATCGCTGGTGGCGTCCACGCGGCTAATGACGACGTCGCGAACTTTTATCGCGGCAAGCAGATCCACTTCATCGTCGGTTCGGCGCCCGGCGGCACCTACGACCTTCTGGCCCGCACTGTCGCGCGCCACATCTCGGCTTATATCCCCGGCAATCCATTTGTCATCGTGCAAAATCAGCCGACCGCCGGCGGCATGGTCATGACCAATCAGCTTTATGCACTCGGGCCCAAGGACGGCACGGCGATCGGCGTGCCGCTCAATGGCATTCCGGGCGCGCCGTTGCTCCAGCCGACAGCCGCGCACTACGACGCGACCAAACTCATCTGGATCGGCAGCACCAATCGCGAGCCTTATGTGGCCTATGTCTGGCACACCGCGCCGGTGCAAAGTCTCGCCGAGCTGCTGACCAGGGCCCTCGTGGTCGGCGCCACCACGCCGGGCACGACCATGAACGACTTTCCGGCGCTCACCAATGCGATCCTCGGCACCAAATTCAAGATTGTGCGCGGCTACGAAAGCACGCCGCAGATGAACCAGGCGATGGAGCGCGGCGAAACCGAAGGCGTCGGCGCGCTCGGCTGGGAGGCGGTCAAGGCGCAGATGTCGCAATGGATGAAGGACGGCAAGATCAAGATGATCGCGCAGTTCGGCCTGGAGCGGGCAAGCGTGCTGCCCGACGTGCCGCTGATGATCGACCTGGCCAAGTCACCGGAGGACCGGCAGGCACTGACGATGCTGTTCTCCCGCACCGAAATCGGCCGACCCTATTTCCTGCCGCCCGGCGTGCCGCCGGAGCGCGCCGACGCGCTTCGCCGCGCCTTCGATAAGACTATGAAGGACGAAGGCTTCATCGCCGAGACCGAGAAGATCGGTTTTGATCTCAATCCACTCACCGGCGAGGAGGTGCAAGCGCTGGTCGCCGATCTCGCCAAGACGCCGCCCGCGGTTGTTGCGCGCGTACGCGCGGTGTTGGATCAGCCATAAGTCGGACGCCTCTATTTCCCTCTTCCTTGTGGGGAGAGTAGGGTAGTGGGCGGGAGGACTTTGATCTAAGTCAATGCCTTCGCCACGCCCAGCCTTTCTCCATGAGGCGAAATAGAAACCATCGAGGTGAAACCTTGCTCGCTCCGCAACAAGCTTCCCTGCAAGCGCGCCGGTCGATGTACAGCAACAACAAGCTGCAGATCGGCCTCTTCGGCGCGAACTGCTCGTCCGGCCGCGCCGTCACGCTTGTTCCCGAGCGCTGGTCCGGCAACTGGCCCGACAACAAGCGGCTGGCGCAGATGTCGGATGAAGCGGGCATCGATTTCCTGCTGCCGATCGGCCGTTGGAAAGGCTACGGCGGCGATACCGATTATCAGGGCACGACGCTGGAGACGATCACCTGGGCGACCGGGCTACTCGCCTCGACCCGGCACATCACCGTGTTCGGCACAGTGCACGCGCCGATCTTCAATCCGGTGGTTGCTGCCAAGGAGATGGTCACTGCCGATCACGTCAGCGAGGGCCGCTTCGGGCTCAACATCGTTGTCGGCTGGAACGAGGGCGAGTTCGACATGTTCGGCGTCGAGCAGCGCGAGCACGAGGATCGCTACGACTACGCCCAGGAGTGGATCGACGTCATCAAGATGATCTGGTCCGACCGCGAGGACTTCGCGTTCGACGGCAAATATCTCCACATGAAGGGCATTCGCGGCAAGCCGAAACCCTACGGCGGCACGCGGCCGGTGATCATGAATGCCGGCGCCTCGGCGAGCGGCCAGGCGTTCGCGATCAGAAACTGCGACGCATTCTTCCTGCAGGCCTCGCGCACATCGCTCGACGAGACCGCGCAGAAGGTGCGCGCTGCGCAATCGGCCGCCCGCGCCCAGGGCACCGAAATCGGCTGCTACACGGTCGGCGTCGTCACCTGCAAGCCGACCATGAAGGAGGCGCAGGATTATTTCTACCATTGCATCGTCGAATGCGCCGACTGGTCGGCGGTCGACGGTATTCTGGGGCTGAAGAACATCTCGCCGCAGACCGTGCCGATGCAGGAATACCTGACCAAGCGCAGCCAATACGCCCAAGGCATGGGCGGCCTGCCGATCGTCGGAGATCCGGATCACGTTGCCGCGCAGATCGCCGATCTCAGCAAGGCCGGCCTCACCGGCATTGCCATCTCGCTGGTGAATTACATCGATGAGCTGCCGTATTTCTGCGACGAGGTATTGGGGCGCCTGCAGCGCCTGGGTCTCCGCGAGAAGCCGCGCGCCTAGCCCCCACTTGTGGGGAGGGTAGGGGGCGCAAAGTGATGCGTTGCGATGACGGGTGCAGAGAACTCGTCCGCGTCAGTTTGGCCTCCCGATCACGCCCAGCCGTTCCCCGCAAGGGGGGAATTATCTTTTGCTCGGGATCGGTGTGCCGCGCTTCTTGCTGTAACGATGGATCGCCACGCGGTCCCACACGCCGTTGAGGTGATAGGGATCGCTGCGTACGAACGCATCGACCGCGGCGCGGTCTTTGGTATCGACAACGAAAATGCTGCCGACGGGCGTCTCGCCGTCCTCGGCGACCAGGGTGCCTGCCGTCACCACATCGCAGCCGTGGTCTTCGGATTTGTCGAGATGGATGCGGTGGGCGCGATAGTGCTTGGCCCGCGTCGGCAGCGCGTCCTTCTTGTCGAGCGCGTGGACGACGAACAGCATGTTAGCTCACGCCGCGCATGAAATCGGTGAAGACCTTGACGATTTCCGGCTCGTAGGGCGCCCAATCGGGGAACGGAATGAGCGGCACGTCCTGATCCTCGATCGGCAACTGGTGGAGCTTGGCGTTGGGAATGAGGCTTTGCGCCAAGCGACCGCTCGCCGAATTGTGGGTCTGGTCGTTGCCTGGAATGACGATGGTCGGCGCCTTGATGGAGCGCAACTGCTCGGTGGTCACACCCATCACCGGCAGATTGGCGCCCGCCTCGAATTGTTTGAGCCAGTGTGACATCACCTCGATGTAACGCTGTGGCGACATCGCCATCAGGCGTTCCTTGTTCTTCGGATTGGCGGCGATGCGCTCGCGATATTGTTCGGTGTCGCAGACCGCGGCCATGCCACCGGCCTGCGCGGCGCGGATGTATTGCGCATAATATTGCTCGGGCAGTCGGCTCGCGGCGACCGCGCCGCCGGTGACGCGGAACAGAAGCAAGCCGCGCACCGATTGCGGATGGCGCAGCGCGAACAGAATCGAGGTGCGCGCGCCGGACGACGAGCCGCCGATGAAGGCCGGCAGCGCACCGAGCCGAGACAACAGCGCGTTCAGATCGTCGGTCCAGATTTCCTCTTCGGACTCTTCGCCTTCTATTTTGATGTCGGAGGCGCCGGTATTGCGCCGGTCGTGAAGAAGAACGCGATAGCCATTCGCCGCGATCTTGCGGGCGAGCGGCACGAATTCGTCGTGGGCGCGGCGCCCGCCGGTTATCAGCGCGAGCCACGGTCCGTGGTCGCCGATAACCTCATAGACGATCTTCACGCCGCGGATGTTTTCCGAGAGCATCGTGTCTGCAAGCATGGGGGTCCCCGACAAAGTGGATAAAGTCATTCTATTCCGTCCTCGGCCGCTACGCCAAAGCTAGATTTTGCGCCGTCCGGTTTTGCCTGAAAGGTTCGGACCCAGGGAAATGGCAGTCAACTTATCCACTTGCGACGGTGATCTGGCGTATTGCTGCGCCGCCTGATGCATGGCGCCAATAATCGTGCGCGACAAACCGTCCGATCGCATTACGAGTTCGTCCCGGGCTTTATGGCGTCGGTGGGTCTCCGACGTGCTAGGCTGCGTCCCGGGCGCACCGGAGCGACAAGAACTCGGAAATCGGAGGGAGCGATGATCGCCATACTCAGCCGCTTGTTTCTGCTCGGCTGCCTGCTCGCGAGCCCCGCCGCGTTCGGACAGACCTATCCCGACCGCAACGTCACCATCGTGGTGACCTCGGCGGCCGGCGCCTTGACCGACACACTCACCCGTGCCGTCGCGCAGCGGCTATCGGAGATGTGGAAGCAAGGCGTGATCGTCGAAAACCGGGGCGGCGCCGGATACACGATCGCGGCCCAGTCCGTGATGCGCGCCGAGCGCGACGGCTATACGCTACTCGCCTCCGAGACGGGCTTCTACACCACCCAGCCGCATCTCTATGCTGAAGGTAAGCTGCCCTACGATGCCGAGAAAGACTTCGTTCCGGTCGCCGGCTACGGCACCATCCCGACGGCGCTGCTGGTCAATCCGTCGCTTAAGGTAAATTCAGTGAGCGACCTGATCGCGCTCGCCAAGAAGAAGCCCGGCGACTTGACCTTCGGCACGGCCGGCGTCGGCACCGCACTGCACATCGCCGGGCTCGAGCTTGAAAATCTCGCCGGCATCAAGATGACGGCGGTGCACTATCGCGGCGCGGCGCCCGCGCTGACTGATGTGATAGCCGGACACATCGACGCGGTGATCATGGGCCCGTCCGTGGCGCTGAGTTCGGTGAGTGCCGGAAAGCTCAAGATGCTGGCGTTCGGCAGCGAGAAGCGCGTGCCGCAGTTCCCCGACGTGCCGACCATCGCCGAGACCGTTCCCGGATACGAGGCAAGCGTATCGTTCGGCTTGTTTGCAGCGGCAGGCACGCCGGCCGACATCGTCAAGAAGATCAATGCCGACGTGCAAGAGATCGTCAGCGATCCGGAATTCCAGAAAAAGTATCTTGAGCCGTTCGCGGTGCAGCCGATACCTGGATC
>DATJYT010000097.1:0-2414 GCA_035499475.1 Xanthobacteraceae bacterium
TTTTCAATTCAAACCGGCCGTCAGTCGCCTGCGCGATCTCCTCCGCAGCTTTCTTGGCATAGACGTTGAGCGGATGCGATTCCGGAACGTTCGTGCCCAACTTGAACGAAAATTCAGCCGCCTCGGCGTAGCGCAGCGGAATAGCTGCGCCGATCGTGGCGAGCCCCGCGAGCGCGGTAAAACGGCGACGAGATAAAGCGGTCATTTCTTCCTCCGGATCGACTGATTAAGTACTGGAACCACCGTGCTTGGCAGCCACGAAGAAATCCGGACTACCGACCTGTCCCCCCTTCAAGGCAATCTCGAGCCCATCACGGTCCGGCCATGCGGCGTGTGCGCGACAAAGGGGCGAACCCGGCGCGAGTGGCGCTATGGCAGTGAGTGCGTCGATGCCAAGCATTGATGCCGCGCGGCCGGATGTGTCGCCGCCGGAAATCACGGCGCGCGATAGACCAGATTTCAGGAGAATTCGATCGAGGATCATGCCAAGACCGGCACCCACGCGCTCGTTCACAGATTCCGGAGAAACGCCTGTCGAGGCGACGGCCGTCTTTAGTGAAGCCACGGCCGGGTCATCTGGGCCCGCGGCGCTGTACACCAACACGTCGCTGCCTGAACCCAGCTCGGCAAGCGCTGCCTCGGCCGCGCGACCGATTTCCCGGCCCCATTCCGACGGATCGACGGCGCGCGCCGTTTTAAGCGCAATTGTTGAAAAGCCGTGCTCGCGGGCATGGGCGATTTGCGCGGCAGTGACGGGGGAAACTGAACCGGACACGCAGGCAATGCGATCGACCGGCAGCGCACGGAACGCTGACTTGGGCGGTGGCACTAACCCAGCGTGCTGCCAATAAGAGACGAGCGCGGCCTCAAATCCCTGCGAGCCGACGCCATACACATGCCTCGCGCCTACGCCACGCTCCCAAATGAGACGGCCAGCTTCGATCAGAGTTTCGTCGTCAAGAACATCGATCGAAACGATTTGAGCGCCGGCGGCAAGTTCACGTGCCAGTTGATTATCGGCCTCGCCGCGCTTCATCGCAACGAAATCGACGAGTCCGGTTTTCTTATTGGTTTGGCGTACGAGATGACGGCCAAGATCCGCTTCATCCATCGGTGTGACCGGATGGCGCGACATGACCGGATGACGGTCCAGCCGATAGACAGCGCCCCGGACCGCCGCGAACAAGTTACCGCATGCTTGATAACGGCCCATACCCGGATCGGCGACAATCATGGGGATCCAGCCATCGAAGCGCCGCGATCCAATCTCGATGGCGCGGCCGATCGAGCCGATGTGCGGAGAAGAGTCGAATGTCGAGCAAACCTTGTAGTGAACGACTGGCGCCCCGGTTGCGCCCAGCAGATCGAAGATCGCAGGTAGGTTGTCATCCATCCATTGTGGGCTTTGCGCTCGGGCTACTCCTGCGATGCCGATAACGCGAGCGCTTGCAAATGCGCGCAAACGCTCGGTCGTCGGCGGTGACAAGAACAGTACGGTATCGAGGCCGGCGAAAGCAGTCGCCTCCATCGAGGCCGATGCTCCCGTGAAATCATCGCCGTAAAATGCGATCAGGGGACCGGATGGCAATGGTCGGGGTGCACTCATGCCGCCATCTCGAGGGCGCTTTGCAAATTGGGTCGAGTGCGCGCAAATTCGACGAGCGGAACGCCCGCGAGCGTAGCCTCCCAAGCTTCCTGCATGGCGCTGACGCCAGCCGCTGTTCCGAGTGGATGCGCCATGATGCCGCCGCCGGCGGTAACGATAAGATCGGCTGAGCCCAGACCCTGATATGTCGCCGGCGCCTGCCGCGGAGACTGCGCGGAGGAAAATACGGGCATGACAGTACAAGGCTTGTCGTCGAACATCGGCGTGAGGCATGCGCGCGCCGATTCGAGGCAGCTTTCGTCGCTCTCCGCAAATTTATTGCCTACGCCGTTGACATGCATGTGATCTGCGCCGGCGAGGCGCCAGATCTTTTGCCATGCGATATAGGACCAGCCGAGCTGAGGATGACGCGACAGATATCCCCATCCATTACGATGGGCATGGATCGGCAACCGGCTGAAGCGCGCAAGTTCGATCATCCCGACAAGACCGACGGAATTGAGACTTGCCATTAGGCACGTGGCTCCGTGCCTCAAGAGCGTGTCGTGACGACGACGCATCTGGTCGAGCTCGCCGGTCAGGTTGAAAGCGTACATGACTTTCTTGCCAGACCGTTCGGCGTGATCGTTGATCACGCGCATGACGGCTTCGACGCGCTGGTCAAATGGACACGCAGGGCCGTCCGATTGCAGTTCGTCGTCTTTGATAAAGTCAATGCCGGCACGACATAGATCGCCGACGACAGCCGCCGTCTCCACCGGACCGAGACCGACGCTCGGCTTGATGATCGTACCGATCAGCGGGCGTC
>DATJYT010000098.1:0-4696 GCA_035499475.1 Xanthobacteraceae bacterium
CGCGTGGGCCTCGACTACATCAAGATCGGCCAGCAGGCGACGACGCTCTCCGGCGGCGAAGCGCAGCGCGTGAAGCTGTCGAAGGAATTGTCGCGCCGCGCCACCGGCCGCACTTTGTACATCCTGGATGAGCCCACCACCGGCCTGCACTTCCACGACGTGAAGAAGCTGCTCGAAGTGCTGCACGAGTTGGTCGACAGCGGCAACACGGTGGTTGTGATCGAGCACAATCTCGAAGTCATCAAGACGGCCGACTGGATCATCGATCTCGGGCCCGAAGGCGGCGATGGCGGCGGCGAGATCGTCGCATCGGGCACGCCGGAGGAAGTCGCGAAGGTCGCGCGCTCCTACACCGGACAATATCTCAAGTCGCTGCTCAAAGGCCGCGCGCCGGCGAAACCGAGCATGCGAGCGGCGGAGTAGCGGTGACATTGCGCCCGCCCGTTGCCGGCATTGAGGTCGATGCAGAGACGCGCTGTACGCATTGGCACTCGCCGCTCGATATCGTCGCGATCAGGCTGAAATGCTGCGGCGTCTGGTATGCCTGCAAGGATTGCCACGAGGCGCTGGCGGGCCACGCGATCGAAGTCTGGCCGCGTGATCGGTGGGACGAGAAAGCCGTGATGTGCGGCGCCTGCGGCAGTGAATTGTCGATCAGCGGCTATCTTGCCTGCGAAAGCAGATGCCCGTCTTGCGGTGCCCGCTTCAACCCGGGCTGCCGACGGCACCATCACTTCTACTTCGAAACCTAGCGCAGCTGCTTAGCCGGCCGGCTCCCGCGCGTGTTCTGCCGCAAGCGTTCGATAGGCGGCCGCCGCCGCGCCGAGATTCAATCCAATTCCGAACGGCGCGATGATCAAGGTCAGCCCGATATAGAGCGGCATGTGCGCCCTCAGCGGCGCGAACCGCTGTTCCATGTCCGCCGCGATGGCATCCGCATTGGTCGGGAACGGCGCAAACAGGTGAGCCGGCCCCACCATCGCAACGATGATCGCGTAGACAATCAAAATGTAGGGCACAATGACGGACAGGATCACGGCGAAGCTGCGCCAGAAATTGCCCTTCATAAGGATCCAGCCGCGGCTCAGGCTGACGTGTTGCTCGGCCACGGTCACGGGCGCGAGGAGGAAGCCGAGACGAACCGCGATGTAGATGAGCGCACAAAGCGCCGCGATCAGGATCAGCGAGGCCGCCAGTGTGACTGCCGGCGCCTTCGCAACGGCTGCAAGCACCAAACCGAGAAGCCCGAACGCCATGCCCATGCAGAAGCAGACGACATAGTAGAGAAGAATGGCACCGAACAGGCGGAACTCAGCCGGGCCGGCGGCGATGTGAAAGATCGCGCCGCCCGGCCGCAGACCGAGCGCAAACTGGGTAACGGCCGTGGCAATCATCGCCTGCAACAATATGGTGAGAAAAAAAGTGCCCAGCCCAAGCAGCGCGCGCTGTCCGGCAACCGTCGCGTTTTCCGGCATCGCCGAGGTATCGTATCCCATCGCGTAGGGCAGAAACTGCAACACGGCGGCGAGCACGAGCGGCGCCCACACCAGCCCGATGATCGAACCGAGATGCCCGAAAGCAAATGCGTAGGCGCTGCGGATGGTCTGGCCTACGGGAATTTTGTTCATGCGGGACTTCCGGTGGTTGCCGCCAATGTCGCGTTGTCGGCCGGCGCAACGGAACGATACGCAGAAGCCATCAATCCCGCCGCCAGGCCGAAGATGATCACGGAATAGATCACTTGCAGCACGATAGCCACAACAATGTAGGCGAGCCCCTGGTGGGTCATGATTTGCCACATCTGTTGCGGCGTCGTGTTGTCGCCCATTTGGCTGAGCGCAGGCGCGAGCGTTGCAAAGCGAACCGCTCCTGACACGATGGCAAACACGAAAAAGGCCGGGATGAAGACGCCCAGCACGGTGACGATCATGCGCAGGACGTTGCCGCTGCCGAGCTGCCAGGACCGGCCGAATCCCATGTGGCCTTCCGCGACCACAACAGGCGCCAGGAAGAAGAACAGCCGTAGCAGACTGTAGAAGAACAGACCGATCGCGACGATGACCGCGATCGCCCGGATCAAGCCTGCCTGAGCGACATTCGCCACCGCGAACCAGATCGCGGCGCACGTCCCGCCGATCACGGCCGCGATGACCCACAGGATCACGAACGCCAGGATGGAGGCGCCGAACAGCCGCCACACGGGCGCGCCAAACGACCAATAGGCGATGACCGGTCCTTTGCGCATGCCAAGCGCGAGCTCAAGCAATCCGACATAAACCATCGACCGTACGAAGAGCGCAAACAGAACCAGCAACGGGAGGAACGCGAACAAACTCGTTCCGCCGAAGACAAGCCGCCGCACTTCATCTGGATCGGGATGATACGGATGCAGCATTCCGCCGTGCAGAGCATGCAGCCAGATCGGCGCGAAGTTCATGAAGAACCGCCCGAAGAAAAGACCGAACCCGATGAGCAGAACCACATAAGGCAACCAGACCGTCCCAAGAACGGAAAAGAAGCGCTTGAATGCAAAACCGTATGCGTCTTCGAACGCTCGGCCGACCGCGATTTTCATGATTGTCCCCTCCCCACGCACCGCCGCCAGTCTAGTCGCGGGTCCGAGCCGCCACAATCTCGGGTGCGGCGCGGAAAACCGTGACAGTCCCTGGGGCGGGAGCTAGGCTTTCATCAAAGATATTGGGGTGAGGAAGATGTCGTTCAAGGAGTTCGCGAATTATGACGGCGTCGGGCTTGGAGAGCTCGTTGCCGGCCGGGACATAACGCCGGCTGAACTTGTCGATGAGGCGATTGCCCGCGCCGAAGCGCTTGAGCCAAAGCTGAACGCCATCGTATTCAAGGATTATGACAACGCGCGCGTGGCGGCGCGCGCGACACCGAAGGGTCGCTTTGCCGGCGTCCCGTTTTTCCTGAAGGATATTTTCGCGTTTGCGAAGGGCATGCCGACGCGGCAGGCGTCCCGCTTCTTTCCACCAATTCCGTCCGATCATGACTCTCTGCTGACAGCGCGCTTTCGTGAAGCCGGTCTCATTCCACTCGGCAAGACAAACGTGCCGGAGTTCGGACTGGTGCCGACGACCGAGTCGAAACTCTACGGACCGGCACACAATCCCTGGAATCTGGAGCATTCGACCGGAGGTTCGTCCGGCGGATCGGCAGCGCTTGTTGCAGCCGGAGTGGTCCCGCTGGCCCATGCGAATGACGGCGGCGGATCGATTCGCATTCCCGCATCATGCTGCGGCCTTGTCGGACTGAAGCCCACACGCGGCCGCGTGAGCTACGCGCCCGATCTGCCGGACAGTGTCGATGGCCTCGTGGCCGACCTTGTCGTTTCACGGAGCGTGCGCGATACGGCGGCCGCGCTCGATGCCGTGGCCGGCAATGTTTCAGGCGATCCCTATTGGGCGCCGCCGGCACCGCAATCGTGGTTTGAGTCGCTGGGCAGCGCACCGAAGAAACTGCGTATTGCGATCTCGACGCAGAAGCTGGGCGACGGTGCGCTTCACGCGGATTGCGTCGCGGCGGTCGAAGCGGCCGCGAACCTCTGCGCGGCGCAAGGCCACATCGTCGAGGAGGCTGCGCCCGACCTGGATCAGGGCACGCTCGTTCCGGCGTTCATGGCGCTGTGGAGCGGCAATCTCGCTGCCGGAATCGACTACATCGCAATGCTGACGGGACAGACACCGTCGGAGGACAAGTTCGAAGGCCTGACCTGGGGACTTTACGAACTCGGCCGGCAGATCAGAGCGAGCCAGTATCTGCATGCCAAGAGTGCGCTTGGCATGGCCGCCCGTACCGCGGCGAAGTTTCACGAGACATACGACGTCTGGCTCAGCGCCACGCTCGGCCTTCCGCCGGTGAAGCTCGGCACGTTCGACATGAAAGAGCGCGATCCGCAGAAATCCTTCGCGCCGCTCATCGATTATGTGCCGTTCACGGCGATGCAGAACGTGACGGGCCAGCCCGCGATCAACCTGCCGCTGCACTGGAATGCGGCGGGGCTTCCCATCGGCGTACAATTCGTCGGCCGCTTCGGCGATGAGCTGACATTGTTACAGCTGGCGCGGCAGCTGGAAGTCGCGCAGCCATGGTGGCCGCGCTACGCACAGATCAAGGTGTGACCATGTCCTTCGCAGACTATGACAACTATGACGCGCTCGGCCTCGCCCATCTGGTGCGGCGACGCGACGTGCAGCCGGTCGAACTGGTTGAAGCGGCGATCGAACGGATCGAGAAGCGCAATCCGAAGCTCAATGCCGTCGTCTACAAGGCCTATGACGAAGCGATTGCAGCGGCGAAGGGCAAGTTGCCGGACGGGCCGTTCAAGGGCGTACCGTTCGTCATCAAGGATCTGGGCATGCCGGTCGCCGGCTGGCCGATGACCGGCGGTTCCGCCTATTTGCGCAATTATGTCGCGCCGGAAGATTCCGAACTCGTACGCCGCTACCGTGCGTCCGGCGTCGTGCTCCTCGGCAAGACCAACACGCCGGAATTCGGCATTCCCGGCACAACGGAAGGCCGCCATCTCGGCATCTGCCGCAATCCGTGGAATCCGGAACATAGCGCCGGCGGATCGTCCGGCGGCGCGGGCTCCGCGGTCGCCGCCCGCATGGTGCCGATGGCGCATGGCAGCGACGGGCTCGGCTCAATCCGCATTCCATCCGCATTATGCGGTCTC
>DATJYT010000099.1:0-2244 GCA_035499475.1 Xanthobacteraceae bacterium
GCGTCGAGTGCGGCGGTCTCGGGCGCGTGGTTGCCGCGCCAGCTTTCCGCGAAAGCCTTGGCGGCGGCTTCAAGCACCTTGCATGAGCCGCGCATCATGGTGATCTCGCGCGGCCGTTTGCGGCGCGGCGGGATTTCGAGAACATCGTCGGCACGGTGCATGCGGAAGCGGTCGCCCAAGCTGCGGCGCACCGATCCGTGCAACACCGGCGCCATGAGATCGAAGCCGACCGTTCCGAGCGCGACCGACGGCGCGCCCAAAAATTCGTCGCCGGTGAGCCGCCCCAGCCAAGGATCGAAGGCGCGCTCCCATTCCGGTCCCCAGCCGGAATGCACGTCGGCGATCCAGGTCATGGTGCGCATGGCCGGCAGATCGCGCGTGCCCATGGCGCACAAAAGCCGTGCGTCGCCTGCGCGCGGGATCAGCGCCATGCCCCAGCGCATGCGCGGAATGAAATTGCTGACATGGGCAAGCGCGGCGTGCTCGCGGGCGTCGCCGTAGACCAGCACGGCTTGCCAGCCGTGGCGGTCCATGGCTGCACGCAGATCTTCGAGGCGCAGCGCGAATTCGTCCTGCGGCAGGCGATCCTGCGCCCACACATAGGAGCCGAGCATGATCGACGGGTGCATGGTCTGCATGGCGTTCGCCTCAGACCGCGATCACGTCGAGTTCGGCCTGCCGCGCCGACAATGAGCGCGCGCCCTCGTCCGACACCACGACGGTCTCGCCGCACATCAGATAGCCGCTCTCGGGGATGTACTGGTTCGGATGCATGACAAACACCATGCCGCTTTCCAGCACGCGCCTGTTGGTGTCGACGATGTCGCCCGGACGATCGGACGTGATGCCGAGGCCGTGGCCGCGCACGCGCATATAGGGCGGCCGGCAATACTCGCCGTAACCGGCTTTCTGGATCACGCCATTGATGACGAGCGTCACGTCGGCGACGGTCGTGCCGGCGCGCGCCGCCGTCAGGCCTTCGCGCATGGCGTCCTGCAGGATCGCATATTTCTCCCGCACCACCGGCCGCGGCTCGCCGATCACGGTGGTGCGGCAGATCTGCACGAACTGGCCGCGATAGCAGGGCGTGATCTCGGACAGAATAATGTCACCGACGTCGAGGATGCGCTCGCCGGCGGCGCGAACGGCGTGATTGTGCTGGGAGGCGCTCATCAGCAGGAAATTATCCTCGGCGCCGAGTCGCTTCATGAAGCAATAGAGCTCGGCGGCGAGCTCGAATTCGCGCATGCCGGGCCGCGCGCATTCGAGAAGCCGCTCGTAACCGCGCTCCGCGATCGCGGTGGCGCGCTGCGCCGCCGCCAGCTCGTCCGCGTTGCGCACACACGCCAGATCGCGCGTCAATTCGTCGGCGGCCTTCGGCAAAGTGCCGAGTGACGACGCGATCCGGTCGAACAAGCCCTGGCCGAGCAGCGTGAGGCCGACCGACAAGGTGCGCGTAAGGTCGAGGCGATGCTTATCGGCCACCTTCTGCAAGCTAGCGGCGAGGTCGTCGCTGCCGATGGTCTGGTCGGTCGCCGACACCGATGCGGCGCGTTCCTCGTCCCAGGCCGGGGTGACGATCAGGGTCGATCGGCCGTCGCGGTCGAGCACGACGGCGCTTTCGCCGATCGGGCGCACGCCGCTGAGCACGTAGACGGCGTTGGCATCGAGGAAATTATTGAGGCCGTTGCTGGCGGCGATCAGTCCGTCGAACGCTTCGCGCTCGAGATGCCGGGTCGCCGCCGCCAAGCGGTCGTTTTTGTTTATGGTGACGCGTTCATCCATCGGCGAACCCCATGCACTGGCGCGAACCACGCCGTCGTTCGCCCATTGGCGAACATATTCGCGCTTTCCCGGCTCCTTGCAAGACAATCGCACGGCCGATCGTGCGGGCGCAAAGCCAGTGGTTCCCGTCGCGGAAACTCTGTAGGCTCAACGATCATTCAACGACGGCCATGGCGGCGCGTTTTGCCGCTCAATGACAGAGCCGCGCCTTTGGCTTTCGCCTGTCCAGCGAAGGCCGCATCGAGGGAGAGAATCCATGACGTACAGGTCTCGAATCCTTGCGGCAGCGACCGCGACAATGGCCGTCGTTGCGATAGTCCAGTCCGCTCAGGCGGCGAGCGATCGAGGCTCTCTCCAAGGCGTCGTGACCGACAAATCCGGCCAGCCCGTCGCCGGCGCATTCGTGAAATTGAAGAACGCCGATCGGCGTCTGACCTTCATGGTCATCAGCCAGGACGG
>DATJYT010000100.1:0-8226 GCA_035499475.1 Xanthobacteraceae bacterium
GACGTCACCCGGATTATAGGTGTCATCGATGTAGATGAGTTCGATGGTCTTGCCGCCGACGTGCAACGTCATGCGATCGGAGAAGCTGACGACGGTGTCGAGCGGGTTGACGCCCTTGAGCGCATCGGCGCGTTCGGGAAAGCGCTTGCGCCAGGATTTGACTTGATAGTCCTTCATCGCCGCCCAATCCTTGGCGACGCGGTCTTGGACGATGACGGTGGCGGGCGGCGAGAACAGCGGCGTGCCGCCGGTATGGTCGCCGTGATTTTGCGAAATGATGACGTAGCGCACGGGCTGCGGTGTCACCGATTGAATGTATTTTTGAAAGATGCGCGTCTCCGGCGGATTGTTGCCGGTATCAACGACAACAACGCCTTGCGCGGTGACGATCGCGATCGCGTTGGCGTCATTCATTTTGCCGACGAACGCGTAGACATCGTCGGCAAGCTTCTGGAATTCCGCCTTGTCGCCGGTCATGGCGGCGGCGCTCGCCGGCGCCAGCAGCGAGAGCGTGAGAAATAGCCTGGACCAGGTCATGATTGGACACCGTTCGCCGACGACCTAAACTGGTCGAAGCCTAGCGAAAGGCGCCAAAACGGCAACGTGCGTAGCGATTGACGGCGGCCCGGAAATTGCATGGAAATCGCGCAGTTATTGGGAAAATCCGGGCGTATAGCGTAACAACATGTCGATCCTCGTCGGGCTCAACCACGCCACGCGCTACACCTATGACCGGCCGATCAGCCTCGGTCCGCAGGTCGTGCGGCTGCGGCCGGCGCCGCATTGCCGCACCCGCATCCCGAGCTATTCGCTCACGGTGACGCCGGCGCAGCATTTCGTGAACTGGCAGCAAGACCCGTTCGGCAATTGGCTGGCGCGTTTCGTGTTTCCGGAAAAGACGCGCGAGTTTTCCATTACGGTCGATCTTGTTGCCGACATGGAGGTGATCAATCCATTCGACTTTTTCATCGAACCCTACGCGGAAAAGTGGCCGTTCAAGTATCCGCCGGAGCTCGAGGAGGATTTGTCGGCCTTTGTCGAGCCGGAGCGGGCGGGGCCGCTGCTGCGCGAATTTCTGCGCACGATTGCGCGCGAGCCGCGCAACACCGTCGATTTTCTCGTCGAGCTCAATCAGCGCCTGCAGCGCACGATCCGCTATCTCATCCGCATGGAGCCCGGCGTACAGACACCCGAGGAGACACTGACGGCCGGCGCCGGCTCGTGTCGCGACACCGCTTGGCTGTTGGTGCAGATTTTGCGTCACATCGGCCTGCCGGCGCGCTTCGTTTCGGGTTATCTGATTCAACTCCAGCCCGACGTGAAACCGTTGGAAGGCGCCGCCGGCGCGGACCACGATTTCACCGACCTGCATGCCTGGACCGAAGTATATTTGCCGGGCGCCGGCTGGATCGGGCTCGACCCTACTTCGGGCCTGTTGTGCGGCGAGGGCCATCTGCCGGTCGCGGCGACGCCGCATTACCATTCGGCGGCGCCGATCACCGGCTTGGTCGAGCCGAGCGAGGTTTCCTTCTCCTACGACATGAGCGTCAAGCGCATCGCCGAACGGCCGCGTGTGACCGCGCCGTTCTCCGAGGAAGCGTGGACCGCGCTCGACGCGCTCGGCGAGAAAGTCGATGCCGATCTCAAGGTGCACGACGTGCGCCTGACCATGGGCGGCGAGCCGACCTTCGTCTCAATCGATGATTACCAGTCGGAGGAATGGAACACCGCCGCGCTTGGCGCCACCAAGCGCGTGCGCGCCGACGAATTGATCCGGCGGCTGCGCGACCGCTTCGCGCCGGGCGGGCTGCTGCATTACGGCCAAGGCAAATGGTATCCGGGCGAGCCGATCCCCCGCTGGGCCTTCGCGTTGTACTGGCGCCGCGATGGCGTGCCGATCTGGCGCGACGCCGAATTGATCGCGCGCGAAAGCAATATGCCGAACGCGGCGTCGATCGATGCACAGCATCTTGCCGAGGGCATTGCCGCGCGCGTGGGAATCATGGCGGATTACGTGCAGCCCGCTTACGAGGACCCGGCCGAGCGGATGCTCAAGCAAGGCCTGATACCGGAGAACGTCGATCCGCGCGACCCCAAGATCGACGATCCGGTGGAGCGCGCACGCATCCTGAAGCTGTTCGATAGCCATCGCGGCCAGCCCGTGGGCTTCGTGCTGCCGCTGCAACGCTGGTCCGCGCAGGCGAAGCCGGGATGGTTGAGCGAGATCTGGCGCACGCGGCGCGGACATCTTTTCCTGGTGCCCGGCGATTCAGCGCTCGGCTACCGGCTGCCGCTGCAATCGCTGCCCCAGGTGGCGACGCTCGATTATCCGTCCGTCGTGCCGGCCGATCCGTTTGCGGAGCGCCAGCCGTTGCCTGATCCTCGCCTTACGCATCCGATCGGTATGCGCTTCCTGCAGGGAGCGCGCGGCGAGATGTCCTCGCCGCCGCTCGCGCCCGAGACCCTGGTGATGCAGCGCGCCCCCACCGCAGGGATCGCGGGAGGTGGTTCCGATGGCCCGGTTCGCACCGCGCTGAGCGTCGAAGTTCGCGACGGCCGCCTGTGCGTGTTCATGCCGCCGGTCGAAACGCTGGCCGATTATCTGGAATTGCTCGCCGTCACCGAAGCGACCGCAGCCGAGCTCGACCTGCCGGTCTTTGTCGAAGGCTACGCACCGCCGCCCGACCCGCGGCTCAATGTGCTCAAGGTGACGCCAGATCCCGGCGTCATCGAGGTCAACATCCAGCCGGCGACGACTTGGCGCGAAGCCGTCGACATCACCAAGGGAGTCTATGAGGACGGCCACGCCTCGCGGCTCGGCACCGACAAGTTCATGCTCGACGGCCGGCACACCGGCACTGGCGGCGGCAATCACGTCGTGCTTGGCGGCCTCAATGCCGCCGACAGCCCGTTTCTGCGGCGACCCGATCTGCTCAAGAGCCTGGTGCTATACTCGCTGCGGCGGCCGTCGCTGTCTTATCTGTTCTCCGGATTATTCGTCGGGCCGACCAGCCAGGCGCCGCGGATTGACGAAGCGCGCCAGGATCTTCTCTACGAGCTCGAAATCGCGACATCGAAAGTGCCGCCGTTCGGCACCTCGGAATGGGTGCCGCCGTGGCTGGTGGACCGGCTGTTCCGCAACATTCTGGTCGACGTCACCGGTAACACCCACCGCACCGAAATCTGCATCGACAAATTGTTCTCGCCGGACGGCCCGACCGGCCGTCTCGGCCTGGTCGAATTCCGCTCGTTCGAAATGCCGCCCGATGCGCGCATGAGTCTTGCCCAGCAATTGTTGCTGCGCGCGCTCATCGCCTGGTTCTGGCGCACGCCGCACGGGGGCAAGCCGGTGCGCTGGGGCTCGGCGCTGCACGACCGCTTCATGCTCGAACATTTCGTCTGGGCCGACTTTCTCGAAGTGTTGGACGATCTCAATGACGCGGGCTACGCCTTCGACCCGGCGTGGTTCGAAGCGCAGCGTCAGTTCCGCTTCCCGCTGTGCGGTACCGTGCACCACGGCGGTGTCGATCTCGAACTGCGCCAGGCGATCGAGCCCTGGTACGTGCTCGGCGAGGAAGGCAATCCAGGCGGCACCGTGCGCTTCGTCGATTCCTCGGTCGAGCGGCTCCAGGTCAAGGTCGCGGGCGTCAACGAGGACCGTCATGCCGTTACCTGCAACGGCCGCCGCGTGCCGCTGACGCCCACCGGCCGTTCCGGCGAGTTCGTCGCCGGGGTGCGCTTCAAGGCGTGGGATTTGCCGGCATCGCTGCAGCCGACCGTCGGCGTTCATGCGCCGCTCACCTTCGACATCGTCGATCTCTGGAATCGCCGCTCGCTCGGCGGCTGCGTCTATCATGTCGCGCATCCGGGCGGCCGCAACTACGAAACTTTTCCCGTCAATTCCTACGAGGCCGAGGCGCGCCGCCGCGCCCGCTTCCAGGATCATGGCCACACGCCGGGCCTCATCAACGTTCCGCCGCTCGAAGCCTCGCGCGAGTACCCGACCACGCTCGATCTGCGGCGCACGAACTGAACCATCCCATCATGGAAGCCCAACGCGACATCGCGGCCGAACAATCGAGCGCCGGCCTGGAACGGTTCGTTTCAGGCTACCGGCCGCTCCCCGGCATTTTCGATGAGATGATGGACGGCGACGGCCGTGTGCGCGCGCATTGGCAGCCGTTCCTGTCTTCGCTGGCGGCGCTTGGCAGCGACGAGATCAATCGACGGTTCGCGGCCGCGGACAGGTATCTGCGCGATTCCGGCGTGTTCTATCGCGTTTATGAGGACGCGGCGGGCATCGAGCGGCCGTGGCCGCTGAGCCATGTGCCGCTGATCATCGAACCGTCCGAGTGGCGGCACCTGGAAGCGGGGCTCGTCCAGCGCGCTGAATTGCTCGAAGCCGTGCTGGCGGACGCCTACGGCCCGGCGACGCTGACCGCGGAGGGCCGGCTTCCCGCGGCGCTGATTGCCGGCAATCCCGAATTCCTGCGGCCGCTGGTCGGCGTCGCGCCGCCCGGCGGCGCGCATCTGCGCTTCTACGCCGTTGATGTCGGCCGCGGCGCTGACGGCCGCTGGTGGGTGCTCAGCGATCGCGCACAGGCGCCGTCGGGCGCCGGTTACGCGATCGAGAACCGCCTCGCCTTGTCGCGCGCCATTCCGGACATCTATCGTACCATCCGCGTCGAGCGCGTCGCGCCGTTCTTTCAGGCCTTTCAGGCCGAGCTTCTGTCGCTCAATCGCCAGGACGATGCGCGCATCTGCCTGCTCACGCCGGGGCCCATGAACGAGACCTATTTCGAGCACGCTTATCTGGCGCGTTATCTCGGCTTGCTGCTCGTTGACGGCGAGGATCTGATCGCGCGCGATGACGGCGTCTTCATCCGCACCGTTGCCGGGTTGCGGCGCACCGAAGTGCTGCTGCGGCGCATCGATGCCGATTTTGCCGATCCGCTTGAGCTCAACGCCGCATCCCGGCTTGGAGTCGCGGGCCTGCTTCAGGCGGTGCGCGACGACAAGGTTGTTATCATCAACTCGCTCGGCGCCGGTCTGGTCGAGGCGCGCGCCTTGCTGGCGTTCCTGCCGGCGCTGGCGCCGGTCGTTCTAGGCAGCGATCTTGCTATCCCGAATATTGCGACCTGGTGGCTCGGCCGCGCCGACGTGCGCGAGGAGATGATCGGACAACTCGACAGCATGGTGATCGCGCCGGCCTTTACCGAGCAGTTCGCCGACGGCCGTCTACCTGGCGAGGCGCTCGGCGCCGGGCTCGACGACGCGCAGCGTCGGGCGCTGACGCAATCGATCGCCGACCGCGGCATCGACTACGTCGTGCAGGAGGCGGTGACGCTGTCGAGCATGCCGGTGTGGCGCGACGGCCGCCTGCAGCCGCGGCCGTTCACGCTGCGGCTGTTCCTCGCCAAGGTCGGCGAGCGCTGGCAAGTCATGCCCGGCGGTTTCGTGCGCATCGCGGAAAGCGCCGATCCGCGCGCCGTGAGCCTGCAGCGGGGCGCCGCGACGGCGGATGCCTGGGTGCTGGCGCACGGTCCGGTGGCGGAAACGACGATGCTGCCGCCGGAACGCATGCAGGTTCAGCGCGCAGCCGGCCTGTTGCCGAGCCGCGCTGCCGACAATCTTTTCTGGGTCGGCCGCTACGTCGAGCGTGCCGAGGCGACGTTGCGGCTGGTGCGCGCCATCATCAATCGCCTCGCCGAGGCCGACGGCGCGGCATCGCCGGTCATCGTCAGCATCAGAGAGCTGCTCGGTGCTTGGAGTGCGATCCCCGATAGCCCGCATCTGGCGCCGGCTGCCGCCATGGCGCGTGCCGCCCTGACGCGCGGCGATTTGGACGGCGCGTTGCCGCGCTTAACCGGTGCCGCGCGCACGGCGGCGTCGGTCATTCGCGATCGCTTCTCGCCTGACGCCTGGCGCGCGATCAACGATCTCGCCGTCATGATCGCCGCGCCGCTCGTCATCGGCCCGACCGAGAGCGCCATCGCCGAGCGCGTCGAGGCAGCGCTGCGGATCATCTCGTCGCTCTCAGGCCTTGCGCAAGAGAACATGACCCAGCTTGCCGGCTGGCGCTTTCTCGAGCTCGGCCGGCGCATCGAGCGGGCGCTGCTGACCTGCCGGCTGGTGCGCTGCTTTGCCGGGACCGGCGCGCCCGAGGGCGGCCTCGACGTGCTGCTGGAATTGGCCGACAGCCAGATCAGCTATCGTCAGCGTTACGTGATGATCGCGGCGCGCGCGCCGGTGATCGATCTGGTCATGCTCGATCCGAACAATCCGCGGTCGGTCGTGTTTCAGCTCGACCGCATCGAGACCCATCTCGGCGCGCTGCCGCGGCGCAATTCAGCGGGGCGCCTGTCGCCGGTGCAGCAGATCGCCGCTTCGATCGCGACGCGGCTGCGTACGGCCGAGGCTCCGGCCGTCGACGAGGCGCTGATCCTCGACGTCGAGCAGGGGCTGATGAAATTGTCCGACGCGATCGGCGTATCCTATCTCACCAGCAACGAGCGCTCCGACGCGGTCTGGGAAGCGCTGGCATGATCTACGACGTCCGCCAGACGACCGTTTGTGGCTACGCCTCGCCGGTCGCTCATGCGCGGCACGTGCTGCGGCTGACGCCGGTTCCGCGCGACGGCCAGCAGGTCTATGTCGCCTCTCTGCAGATCCTCCCCGAGCCCGCGCATCAGCGCGAAGGCCTCGATTTTTTCGGCAATCACCTGACCTGGATCGAGATCGACACGCCGCATGATGTGCTGACGGTGAAGCTGGCGGCGCGCGTCGCCGTCGAGCCCCCCTCCTATCCTCCCCCGCAGTCGAGGGAGGGCGGCGAAGCAGTGTTATCCACGCCGCCCTGGGAACAGGTGCGCGAGGCAGCCTTCGCCGCCAGCGACATCGGGCCGCTGTCGCCGGCGCAATTTCTGTTTCCGAGCCGCATGGTGTCGCTCGATCCGGAAATCCGCGATTATACGCGCCGGAGCTTTACGTCCGGCCGTCCCATATTGGATGCGGCGCTCGAACTCATCGGCCGCTTGAAATCCGATATCGTCTACGAGATCGGCGCCACCACCGTCACCACCACGCCGCCGATGTCGTTCGCGCTGCGCCGCGGCGTCTGCCAGGATTTCGCGCATATCATGATCTCCGGCCTGCGCGGCATCGGCCTGCCCGCCGCCTATGTGAGCGGCTATTTGCGCACCGCGCCGCGCACCGATTCGATGCGCCTGCAAGGCGCCGACGCCATGCATGCCTGGGTGCTGCTGTGGTGCGGCCCCCTCCTTTCCTCCCCCGCAGGCTGGGGAGGGCAGGGAGGGGGCTGGATCGGCCTCGATCCCACCAACGCGGTGCTGGCGGCGGAAGACCATGTCACGCTCGCCGTCGGCCGCGACTATACCGACGTGGCGCCGGTGGATGGCGTGATCCTGGGATCGGGCGGCCAGAAGATGGCCGTCTCGGTCAGCGTGATGCCAGTCGCCTGATCGGCGGCGGCCGCGACGCAGCGGCGAATAACGCTCACATGTCCTCGAAATAACTGCGGACCGACTGGTCGGCGGCGCCGACTTCCGGCCCGTCATACGGCATGCCGACCTCCATCGTCTCGTAGGCGGCGGCGAACATGTTGACATAGGGCGCGCCGCAGAAGGCGACCGGTTTCACCCGATCCCAGATAATGTAGCCCTTGGCGTCGACGCAGTCGGCATAGGTCGAGGCGGCGACCACGTTGCCGACCACCATCATCCGGCTGAGCCATTCCTTGGTCCACACCACCTCGCACTCGAAATGGCGCAGGCATTCGGCGATGCGCGGCGGCCTGACCTTGGTGGAGGCCAACGCGGTGAGGCCGGCTTTTTCCAGTTCGTTGACGCCGCGGGCGAACGGCAGCCCGACGACGCGCACCTGTTCGAGTTGGCGACGCTCGAACGACGGCAGGTTCACCACGAATTCGCCGGTCGCCAGAATGTTCTCGCGGGTGTGGCCCGCAAGGCTGGTGGTGAACGCGATCTGCACCGGATTGTGCACGATGCGCACGCAGGTCGCGTAGGACGCGGCATTGACGCGGCCGTCGCGGTCGATCGAGGTGATGATGCCGACATGGCCGCCGGGCGCGAACAGCCGGTCCCAATACTTTTCCGGCTGGCTGACCAGCGCGGCCGATGGTGTCGCTTTATCGTTCGTGGCCGATTTCACATTCGTCATTGGATTGGTCCCGGCCGTGATCCAATC
>DATJYT010000101.1:0-3610 GCA_035499475.1 Xanthobacteraceae bacterium
ACCGCGTCGGTTTTCCGCCGCAGGACATCATCTTCGATCCGAACATTTTCGCGATCGCCACCGGCATGGACGAGCACAACGGCTATGGCGTCGCCTATATCGAGGCCGCGCGCTGGATCAGGCAGAACCTGCCCCATGCCCACGTCTCTGGCGGCGTCTCGAACCTGTCGTTCTCGTTCCGCGGCAACGAGCCGGTGCGCGAAGCAATGCACGCGGTGTTTCTCTATCACGCCATTGCCGCAGGGATGGACATGGGCATCGTCAATGCCGGCCAGATGGCTGTCTATGACGACCTCAACCAGCAACTGCGCGAAGCCTGCGAGGACGTCGTGCTCAACCGCCGCGCCGACGCCGCCGAGCGCCTTCTGGCGCTGGCCGAGCAGCATCGGGGGCAGACCCGGGAGAAGAAGGAGGCTGATCTCGCTTGGCGCGAGTGGCCGGTGGAGAAGCGCCTGTCGCATGCGCTGGTCCACGGCATCACCGATTTCATCGAAGCCGACGTCGAGGAGGCGCGCCGCAACGCGCCGCGGCCGCTCGCAGTGATCGAAGGCCCGCTCATGGACGGCATGAACGTGGTCGGCGATCTGTTCGGCTCGGGGCGCATGTTCCTGCCGCAGGTCGTGAAGTCCGCGCGGGTCATGAAGCAGGCGGTCGCCCACCTGATGCCATACATGGAAGCGCAGAGGGACGGACGCGAACATTCCTCGTCGAACGGCAAGATCGTGCTCGCCACGGTGAAGGGCGACGTCCACGACATCGGCAAGAACATCGTCGGCGTCGTGCTCCAGTGCAACAATTACGACGTCGTCGATCTCGGCGTCATGGCGCCCGCGGAGAAGATCCTCGATGCGGCGATCGCCGAAGGGGCCGACATCATCGGGCTGTCCGGCCTGATCACGCCGTCGCTCGACGAGATGTGCCACGTGGCGGCGGAAATGGAACGCAAGGGCTTTGAAGTCCCGCTGCTCATCGGCGGCGCCACCACGAGCCGCGTCCACACCGCGGTGAAGATCCATCCCAACTACCGGCGCGGGCAAGCGGTCTATGTGAACGATGCGAGCCGCGCCGTCGGCGTCGTCTCCTCTTTGCTGTCGCGCGATGCACGCGACCGCTACATCGGCGACGTCCGCACCGAATATGCGCGCATCGCCGCAGCCCATGCACGCAGCGAGGAGAACAAGCAACGGCTCTCGCTCGTCGACGCACGCACCAACGCGCTGAAGCTCAACTGGTCGGGCAGCTATGTTCCACCGGTGCCGCGCAGTCTCGGCACCCGCAAGCTCGCCGATGTTCCGCTCGCCGAACTCATCGACTGCATCGACTGGTCGCCGTTCTTCGCGACCTGGGAGCTCACCGGCAAATATCCCGCCATCCTCGACGATGCCACGGTGGGCGAGGCGGCACGCGGCCTGTTCGCCGACGCCCAGGAAATGCTGAAGCGCATCGTCGCGGAGGACTGGTTTCGCGCCAGTGCCGTCATCGGGCTGTGGCCCGCCAACAGCGAAGGCGACGACATTCTTGTCTTCGACGACGAAGCGCGCCGCGCGCCGATCGCGGTTCTACATACGCTGCGCCAGCAGCTTTCGCGCCGTGAGGGTCGTGCCAATGTGGCGCTCGCCGATTTCGTCGCGCCGCGGGCCAGCGGGCTTGCCGATTATATCGGCGCCTTCACGGTCACTGCGGGCCTCGGCGAGGACACCGTGGCGGATCGCTTCAAGCACGCCAACGATGACTACTCATCCATCATGGTCAAAGCGCTCGCCGACCGGCTCGCCGAGGCGCTCGCCGAACGCATGCACCAGCGGGTGCGCAAGGAATTCTGGGCGTTCGCGACCGACGAAGCTCTCGGCAACAGCGACCTCATTGCCGAAAAATATCGCGGCATTCGTCCGGCACCCGGATATCCGGCGCAACCCGACCACACCGAGAAGGCGACATTGTTCGCCCTCCTCGACAGCGAGCACCAGATCGGAGTGAAGCTTACGGAAAGCTTTGCGATGTGGCCGGGCGCCTCCGTGTGCGGACTCTATTTCAGCCACCCTGAGAGCTACTATTTCGGCGTCGGCAAGATCGAGCGCGACCAGGTCGAAGACTATGCCGGCCGCAAGGGCCAGACTGTCGCCGAGGCAGAAAAGTGGCTGGCGCCAATTCTCAACTATGATCCCCTCGCGATTGCGCGTACTGCCGCCGCGTAGAGCGAGGGAGTTCGTCGATTATCCACCCGGCTTTGCCGCGATTGCCCGTTCCAAAAATAATGCTGCCTCCAGCGCCGTGCGATCCCGGCCGAATCGCCCGACGATCTGAACGCCGAGCGGCAATTCCCCATCCCATAATCCCGGTACGTTGACGCACGGCGTCCCCATCAGCGTCCACAAGCGGTTGAACATCGGATCGCCGGTGGTATCGAGTCCGCGCGGCGCGGCGCCCGGCGCTGAAGGCGTGAGGATTACGTCATGCTCGGCCATGATGTCGGCAAACACTTGCCGCGCTCGGCTCGCGGTGCGGCGGGCGGCGTCGTAGGCGTCCGGCGTTATGGCGGCTGCGGCATCGAGCGACTCGCGTAGTCCTTTGCCGATCTTGTCGCGATGGCGATCGTATTCGAAGGCGCGAGAGTTGAACGTCTCGAAGTCCTGGATCGCAAACTGGGCGGTGTAAGCCTGTTCCAGAATCGCCGGTAATGTGAGGTCGGCGACCTTCGCTCCTGCCGCCTCGGCGTGGCGCGCCGCACTTTCAAGCGCCGCCTGCATCGCGACACTGGCGTGCGGCCACAGGTGCGTGCGCGCCAGCGCAATACGCGGCGCCGTGAGCGTGCCGCGGTCGACGCGCAGGTCGCGTCCCAAAATCGCCCCTGTCGCGAAGGCAACATCGGCCACGCCAGTTCCAAACACGCCGGCGGTGTCGAGATGCCAGGCGACATCCTTCACGCCGACCATCGGGATCAGACGATAGGATGGCTTGAAGGCGGCAACGCCGCAAAACGCCGCCGGCCGGATCACTGAGCCCGCGGTCTGCGTGCCAAAGGCAACCGGCACCATGCCGGCGGCAACGGCAGCAGCCGTGCCCGACGACGAGCCACCGGGCGTATGTTCGGGATTGTGCGGATTGCGCGTGCCGGCCGGCACCATCGAGGCGAGTTCGGTGGTCGCCGTCTTGCCGATCACGACGCCGCCGGCACGGCGGGTCAGCGCGACTGCCGTCGCATCCGAGCGCGGCCGAAATCCGGCATAGACAGCAGAGCCGTATTGCGTCGGAAAATCGGCAGTATCGAAAATGTCCTTGAAGGCGACCGGCAGGCCGTGCAGCGGCATGGAGGCGAGACGCGGATTGTCCGCCGCGCGACGCGCCGCATCGAGATCGAGCACGACGAACGCGCCGATGTCGTTCTCCCGCGCGGCGATCGCCTCCGCGCAGCGCTCGAGAACCGCACGAGGCGTGAACTCGCCGGCTTCGATGCGGCGTGCGAGGTCGAGCGCCGAGAGCATCAGGCACCCTCGATCATGCCGACGATGAGCATGGTCACACGGCGGACCGCGGGGAACGCGATAAGCCCGGTCACCGAGGCGACCGGCCAGCCGATGCTGAAGGCGGAGAGCCAACGGCGCACGAAGTC